>JBGPNQ010000052.1:0-20396 GCA_041487615.1 Anaerolineae bacterium | reverse complement strand
TGGCATGTGCATATGCGGCCTTGCGCGTTTTATCTTCGCTCTCTGGGAAAATCGGGGGCCTGATGAATGCACTCACTCGTTTCAACATAGTTTCACCGTGTGTCCCTACACCTGAGAAATACCCTGTTTATCGTGATCGCCAAGCTCAATCATGATCTCGGCTCCTCCACCGATCTTTCGGCCCAGTTCTTCCACGGTGGCTTGCAGGATCGTGTCAATACTACTGAATTCACCGATCCGTGTCGAAATCTCTCCAATGGCACGTTCCCGAGCCGCGCGGCGTTGGGCGCTTTCGAGCAAGCGGGCATTTTCCAGGGCGAGCGCAGCGCGTTCGGCTGCGGCTTCAAGAAGCGTGATCTCCTCCCGTGTCCAATCGCGTTGTCCCTTTTTGGAGCGGACATCGAGAACGCCAATAGTTTGTCCTCGGAGTTTAACAGGGATGGAAACGGATGAGGCAGATGTTCCCTTCTCGAGAACGAGGCTTCCGGTCTGGATCGCAGCCCTGGTTTGTTCTTGCTTTGCTGAATTTTCCATCGGAGTTACCTGCTTACCATCAAACAGGAAGCCGGTATATCGCACTTGTCGAGTGAAGTTGCTCCACTCCTGTTTGAGGTATCTCTCAAATGTGGACTGTGACTCCGCGAGAGCATTTTGTGCGTCACCAAATAGCCGGGCATTTTCTATGGCGATGGCGACCTGATCCGCGAGCGTAGATAGAACCAAAACATCTTCATCGGAAAACGCATTGGTTTTGGTACTTTGTACATCCAGCGCGCCGATTACCTGCCCACTTACGCGGAGGGGGACAGCCATCTCCGAGCGGGTGTCCGGCAGATCAGGATTGTTAAAGTAAACGGCATCCACTCCAACATCAAGGGCAATGCGCGGCTCTCCGCGCGAAGTTACATATCCAACAATACTGCTGGAGTCGAGAGGAAGTTGATGTTCGCGATCCCGCATCCGCTTTCCGCCTTCACTATTGGCGGCCTTCAACACCGCATTGGCCTGGGCATCGTCAAGGAGAAAGATCCCTGTATGGTAAAAACCAAATTTCTCGCTTACCAGTCTGGTGACGTTCGGCAGAAGTATATCCAGATCCTGCATCGACGCGATGGTCCTTGCCAAACTTGACACGGTCTGCAATTGTGCAGCGCGTCTTTCCAAAGATGCCGTGCGTTCTTGTATGCGGATTTCCAAGACATCGCGTAACTCGGTAAGTTCCTTATTACTGACCTCGAGTCCTTTGGCATTGGCTTGCGCAGCCGAGAGTGTATTTTTCAAACCGTTAATCGTGAGGACCATGAAGAGAGTAGCAAAAATGAAGAGGAACGTGAATTCGCCAGCCACACCAATCGCAGGGCCGGGTATGTATACAATGATGCCAGCGTTTTCAGCGTATGCCAATCCGAAGCCACTAATGACGGACACGATGGCAATTCCAACTGCAGGCCAGACGCCAAGAATCAGTCCAGCCAGCAACATCACAACAAAATAACTCACGAAACCTGAACCCCTGATTCCGCTTCCGGTCAATGCAAGTAGCGTGCTTGCGATCCATATCGTACTGATATGGATATATCCTGCGAGTCGCACTGCGCCCAATCGATTGAGTGTCAGAACAACCGATAGAATAACGATCAAGGCAAACAAAACCAGATTCGATGATTCAACCAGCTTGTTCCCCTGCGCTAAGCGAAACACCAGGAACAAAACCAGCGCAGGTATGCTGACAAGCGCTATGATATTGAGGTAATAGGCCGACCGGGTTTTATTTTCGTCATTGGTAAAAGAAGGCGGCGCAAGGAATTTTCGAGGTGTCTTTAGCATCACGATACTCACTTGGCGTCTTTCAGGTCACTAACAATCTGGATCGAAACTTCTGTATCCGGCAATGTCATCCCTATTTCACGAACCGTGGTCTGCAGGATCTCCTCATAGTTGCTGGAGGCACTAATCGCGGTTGTTACCTGTGAAATGGATTGTTCACGATCCGCCCGTAAACGGGCCTCTTCGTACAAACGGGCGCTTTCAAATGCGGAGGCAAGTCGTTCACCGGCCTGTTCAATCGTGGAGATGGTGTCTTCCGAGTAGCCTTCTTTGAGCTTCAAGTTGATGACGCCGATGGGTTGGCCGCGGAGCTTGATCGGTATCGAAACGGAATCCTGCTTATCCATTTTTGAATTGCCTCCATTGGATGTGACAGTTATCCCTTTTTCAAGCGCCTCCCTGCCGGTCTCAGGCAATTCGGTGACTCTTTCGAGACGGATATTATCGTATCGATAGCCTTTTTTTCCTGTTTCGGTGTTTTCTACAACCTGTATCCAGTTATCACGAGTGAATTGGCCATAAGCACTTTCCAATTCTCGAAGGTTGTTTTCAACCTCCTGGAGCAGGCGTGTTCGTTCAATGGCAGTTGCAAGCTGATCGGCCAGGATTTGCATGATGGCAACGTCATCATCTGCGAAGGCCTGCGGGGTCTCGCTCTGAATGTCCAGAACGCCAATCACATTCTTTTCCGTCTTTAGTGGCAGCGCCATTTCGGAGCGTGTATTGGGCAGAAGAGGATTGTTCAAATGTACTGCATCTGAGTCTGTATCACGCGAAATGCGCGGCTCACCGGTTGCTGCTACACGTCCCACGATCCCTGCCTCGCCAACACGGAGACGGTAGTTGTCCGCAAGCATCTGCTGTCCGGGTGCGGTGGGCGATGAGACCAGCACTGCATATTCCTTATTGATATCAAGCAGGAATATGCCCGCGTGGCTGAAACCAAAGCGATTGACGATCAACTGCGCGGATGCATCGAGTAATTCGCTGAGGTCACGAGATGAAGCAACATCCCGCGAGATTTCAGCAGTAACACGCAGGCGCAAGGTCTGGCTTTCAAGATCCCTGGTTCGATCAGCCACGCGTTGCTCCAGCCTTCCAATAATCTCCTGAAGTTGAGATGCCATCTGGTTGTAGGATTTGGCCAACGTGCCAATCTCATCCCGGCGATCAACCGGGGCGCGAGCCGATAATTTTCCTGCCGCAAAATTTTCAGTGGTTTCTGCAAGGGCAGTAATGGGCTGTACGATTGACCTGGCTGAAATGGCAACAGCAGCAATCGCTATCGAGATTACAAAGAGCGCCAGCACTGCGCTTCCGACGAGCGATCGCACTGAACTGGCGACCACAAAATTCAGCGGCACCTCCGCAATGATCGCCACTTGCATCGCATCAAACCATTTGTAATTCCCAAGAACCCGTTCACCAGCATAGTTGTCGTAAATATCCTGTCCATTGTCAGCGTTATTGAGTATTGCTTCCAATGAAGCTTGTGTGCTGACCTTAACTGATGGAGTGCGTGTTTTGGTAACAGACCTGTAATTCTTATCAACCAGATAGGTTTCTGCATTTTCGAATCCGGGTGTATTTTCCATAACCCCCTTGATCGATCCGGCTTTTGATCGAAGCGCCAGAACGCCGCGTATAACACGCCCATCGATCCCGTAAATGGGAGCAGCCACAATAAGATTTTCGTCGCCAAATGAAGGTACCTCCGCGAAGCCGGCGTAAAACTTTAGGGTTCCCTGGCGAAAAAACAACTGATTCTCAAAATTCACACCCTCATTTTCGGGGATGGTGGATATAACGACCTGACCTTGGGTATTTAGGACCATTACCTCGGTAAACTGTTCTTGTTCACTACCGATTATAGGTTTCACTCTCGACCGCACGACTCGCTTTGAGTTCTCCAACAAGCTGGGATTCTTTTCCGTTTCAGTGAGAACACTCAGGGCGTTCACAGTGAAGCCAGGATCGCTTTGAAGCTTATGAGCGTCATTTTCAAATCCACGAATCAGTGAACTAATCTGGCTTTCTTTCAGGTTGGTAACCGCTTTCAAGGTGCTGAAGGTCTGGAGCTGACTGGTAGTAAATGCTCCGATGGTGGAAAGGGTCGTGGCTAGCAGAGTTGGAATTGTTACGATCACGACAAAGGAAGTGAGCAGCAGGGTTTGCAGGCTTTTAAAATTCCTGTTGCCAGAAATCACCGTGATCGTTACGAGCAGGAGCCCGGTGGCGATAAGAAATGCAAAACTTGCAATGGCAGCCGGTGTACCGTTCTGTAGGCGAACAAAAGTAGTGTTGTTCTCTACGTAAATAATCCCAGCGATCGTGACGAAAATGATCAATATCAACAGGGGAATATAACGACGCGGGAAACCGGCCCTCAGTGCGGTAAAAGGTGTGATTAATGTAATCAGGACGGAAACGGGTACGATTCCCTGCCAGAAATTAGTAAGCAGGATGGCAAAGACGCCAATAGCAATTGCGCCTGCTATGTTTGCTGCAATGCCTCGATTCCTACGGGCGAGCGCCAGCAAGGGAAATTGCAGAGCGGCTAGTAGGGATGTAAGGAGACCAACATAAATCAACTGCGGTTCAGGTTGCCCAAAGATATCCAATTGCGTGAGCACGTAAATGGCAAAGAACCCGATCCCAGTAACGAAAAGGAAAAGAGGGTTGTATCGCGCATTGGCATAAAATGCCCTGGCGAGGCGCTCATTTTGTATATTCAGGTCGCTGTGAGATTCTCGTAACTGGTTCATGTTAATCGGGTTTACGCTTCGACTTCTGCTTTGCGGATGCCTCTGGCGATTCATTTCCAATGAAGACCGACACCTCTGAAACATCGGGAAGTTGTCCCAATTCACGGGCAGCCGTTTGAAGGAGCGTGTCGACGTTTAGGGACTGGCTGAAACGTGCGGCGAGTCGGCCGACCACTTGTTCCTGTTTTGCCCGTTGAGTGGCCTCTTCCAACAGCCGAAGGTTATCTATTGCCAACCCTGCCTGGTTTGCCACCTCTGCAATCATTTCTTCTTCGGTATTGTTTAGCGCTACGTCACCTTTTCGCGCGATGGAAATGCTTCCAATTCTCTGGCCTCGCAATTCAAGAGGAATTTCCGCACTGTTTGGAGAGGAGCGGGATGATTTTTCGGCCCGCAAGCCAAGCGGGGTGTAGGTGAATACGCGGCTTTTTCCTGTAAGTTTTTGACTCCAAGCTTCGCGCGTGCGGACAGCTGATACCGCTTCGAGTTGCGTGAGCGTAGCCTGTGATTCATCCAGCAAGCGGGCATTCTCAATCGCAATGGATACCTGGTCGGCCACTGTTTGAAGAACATCAATGTCATCCATGGCAAAAGCCTGAGATTTATCAGATTGGATGTCCAGAACGCCAAGAACTCTGTTTCGGATCAGGAGTGGCAAGGCCAGTTCGGACCGCGTCATCGGCAGGTCTGGGTTGTTGAAGAAAACGGCATCGGACCCAACATCCAGGGCGATGCGAGGTTTCTTTTGAGCGGCAACGTAGCCCACGATGCCCTGAGTCCCCACAGCAAGTGCATGTCCCTTTTCAACCATCCTTTTCCCGCCATCAGACGACGCAGCCTGAAGGACTGCCTCTTTGCCAGTTTCACTGATGAGGAAAATTCCGGTGTGATAGAAACCAAATTGATCTGTGACGAGAGTGGTGATCGTCTCCAAAAGCAATGTAATTTCCTGCACCTCGGCGGTCTGACGAGCGATATAAGAGGCTGCACGAAGTTGATCAGTTTTTCTTGCCAGCCGCGCCGTTCTTTCCTGAACATGTTCTTCAAGATTGTGGCGTTCTTCAAGCAGTTCAAGCTCTCTCTGACGCAGTTTTTGATTCACATCCTTCAGCAGATCCTGGCGCCGGCCTGCCAGCATTGCCACCAGTCCTAAAAAGAGCGGCGCAGTATCTATAATCCACAAAAGTGGATCATGCGAATGTGTTGTCACAAAGCTCGAAATGCTGAACGGAAGGTCAGACCCTTGAATCCTTATGATTGTCGCGACGACAGGAAAAAGTAATCCAAAGAGAATGCCCAGGAGCGCATATCTTCGAGTTTCGTTGAAGTTTATTTCGGCTTGTGTCATAAGTGATCCAAACCTTATCCTTCATCCATGTGAAGTTCAATTGTGGCCTGGGACGCGTCCAGACGTCTGCCCAGCTCCTTAACCACTGTTTGGAGCACTCCATCAATCGTTGTGGCAGACCAGATTTTGGAGTTGATCTCTGCGATCATCCGTTCACGCATGGCGGCCTGACGACTCTGGCTGACAAGCCGTGCATTCTCCAAGGCCACGGCTGCCTGTTTGGCTACTGCATCCACGAGCGACTGTTGTTCATTCGTCAATTCATCTCTTCCATCGATCGTGATCCCTCCCAGGATTTGATCGCGGAGACTAATGGGCACTTCAATGGTTCTTGTCTCTTCAAGAGACTCGTCGCCGACGGTATACTCCAACTGTTGGTTTTCGGTCGTGAAACCCGTCCAGCCTTCCATTAAGTATTGTTGCTGAACGGCCTGCATTTCCTTGATTACTCCCTGTGCTTCCTGGAACAACCGAGCATTCTCAAGCGCGATGGCAACCTGACTGGCCATATTCTGCATGGTATCGATAACCTGCGGACCAAAATCGGCTTCGCGGGTGGATTGAACATCCAAGGCACCGAGCACATGTTCGCCCACTATGAGTGGCAGGGCGATCTCGGATCGTGTGTAGGGGAGGAGGGGATTCTCGAAGCGCTGTTTTTCTTCGGATGCGATTTGAGCGATACGAGCCTTTTTTTCACGTATCGCGCCGCCAACCATATTCTTGCCAAGCACTTCAAGACGGTGATGGTTCTGCTTGAGTACCATCCCGGCTTCTCCGGTTGCATGTTTAAGCTCTGCCCACTTTTCACTTTGATCCAGCAAATAGATCGCAGCGTAATAATAACCAAATTGCTCAGGGAACAGATTGACAACTCTACCGAGGAGCTCGTCTGGATTAAGACTGGATGCCGCCGCGCGTCCAACTTCGTTCGTTGCTGTCAGTTGTTTTGTGCGTTCCAGTACCTGTTGCTCCAGTGTCGTTTGAAGTGATTCCAACTGCGACACCATGCGATTGAATTGAACGGTCACAATCCCAAGTTCGTCCGTAGCGCTGACGCGGGCGCGCTGGGAAAGGTCACCGCGTTCAATCTTATTAAACGTGGAAATTAATTCGTTGATTGGATCGGAGACAGCCTTCGAGACGTAATAAGCAAAACCGGTCCCCAGAGCAAATGCAAGGATGCTAAAAAGCGTCGATTGGAGTTGCATCGCACTGAAAACATCAAGCGAACTAACTTCAGCGTATAGGATGCGTACTGTTTGTTGATACCCAATTGGCGCGATCAGAAATATCGAGATTGCGATCAAGCCTATGGCCAACACACTGATCTTGCCAATGAGCAGCGGACCAGCACGGCCTGTCAATTGGGTTTCGAAATCCTTCGGAAGCAGAATCAGCCTGGCAGGCAGGGTGAAGCGTTCGATCATCAAAATGAAAAAAATCACCGATCCAAACATGGATACGAATCCCCCAAGCAATACGTAAATTGCGTCCGGAGCCCTAAGCGATGTTGGCTGGAAAGGTGATGAAATAATATTACTCTGCGAGTAGGTGATCAAAAAGATGGGTAGGATGATCACCACCAGAATTGTGATTGCTGATGCAATTCCCTGCCGCCATGTAATACTCGTGATTTCACGCCAGGCAGTGAGTTCCTCTTTTTGATTCGGCTTGAGACGATTATCTGCCCAGTCATTCAGCCTCTTTCGTGCAGTGGAGGTAAACCAACAACCGATCAGAAGCAAAAGTGCATTGCTCAGAAGGATAAGCGTCGGAACAAGAAAGGAATAGATCCGAATCTGGTTCTCATCAAATTGAGCATTTACCTTGATCGACAGTATTCCAGGAATGCCTCCAAGTAGGGCAATTAACTGGGCGATGGCCAAGACGATGAGAATGAATTTACCGCCTGTGCGTGCCAAAAGCTGCTCAAGTGAAAAGCGCTTAATCATTTCGTGACCTTGGTTTCTGTTCCGTGGTTGGACTACTGATGCCAACCTTGATCTTTGCACGACTGGCACCAACTGCGCGTGTGATCTCGCTGGCTGTGGTTGCCAGGATCGTTTCCATATCTGTTGTACGGCGTATCTTATCCGTGATTTCAAAGAGGATGCGTTCGCGCTCAGCCTGTGCACGGATCTGTTCGAGGAGGCGGGCATTTGCAATAATTGCTGCGAGGCTGCCCCCTAATGTTCCCAGCAATTCTTCATCATTTTCTGCGTAGGCCGAGAGTTGTTCACTCTCCACATTTAGAACACCAAGCAACTCGCTTCGATAGAGGAGCGGAATCGCCATTTCCGAACGGGTATTGGAGCTGCCTTCAATGTATCGTGTATCCTGCAAAACATTATGGACGCGCAACGGCTTTTTATGTGCCGCTGCCCAGCCTGTGATGCCACTTCCTATAGGGATGCGCAAATCGAATACATTGTTCGCGTAACCCACCGCAGCCCTTACTTCAAGAGCTTTCTTTTCACGATCCGTTAGCAGAATGGAAACCCTGTCTCCGCCCAATGTAACCTGCAATCCATTTACCGCAGACTGCAATGCTTCATCGAGTGTGGTGCCTGATGCGGCAGTCGTGGTGATGTGATGCAAGAGACGATGTTGAGCCAGATGTTCCTGGGTCTCAGCAAACAACTCACTATTTACAACAGCAATTGCCAGTTGATCGGCCAGGATTTGCAGGGTCCGCAGGTTGTCTTCTGAAAACGCAAAGGCTTGTATGCTCTGCACGTCCAGCACGCCAACGATTCGTTCGCTGACTTTCAATGGAATGGCTGCCTCTGCGCGCGTTTCCGGCAAAAGGGGATTTGCATAAAAGGTGGCATCACGCGCTATATCGTTGACGATCAACGGCTCGCCCTTTCCAGCTACGAACCCGACGACCGATTTAGAGCCGATGGCAAGTTTGTGCCCGGCGCGTTTGAGCTGCGCACCCGCTTCACCGGTTGCTTCACGGATGATGACAAATTCACCCGGCAGATCCTTGAGAAAAACCGATGCATGATAAAAATCAAAACGCGAACGGATCAGATCTACAGCTTTTTTCAGCAGTTCATCCAGATCCAGGGAGCTGCTTATGTCGCGCGCGATCTCCGCGGCGGTCTCAAATTGCAGCGCCGATCGTTTGCTCTCTTCCAGCAGGCGAACATTATAAATAGCGCCTGATATCTGATTCGCAAGCGAGGTCATGAAGCGCAGATCGGTTTCATCGAACGCATGCTCATTGTTAGGATCCTGGACGATTACCGCCCCGATGGCCTCACCTCGTACAAGCAATGGAACTCCCATCCAGGACATGGCGGCCTTTCCCGTAATCTTCGCTCCCATCGCAACCGCTCTTTTTTCCGTGTCCTCGATCAACATAAGCGGTTGATGAGTGCGGATCAATATGGATGTCAAGCCTTCACCTAATGGGAAGGTATCGATCGAAGTGAATGAGCCTTCCTCATATAAATAGGGAATATTAATGGAATTGGTCTTCGGATCGTACAAAGCAATCACGAATCCATGATCACCGACCACGTTCTTAACCTGTTCGTGAATCAAAGTGTAGAAAGAACGCAGGTCGTTGATGTTTGTTGCGCTCGATGCAAGTGTATTTATCGCATTGAGTTCCGCCGTTCTTTGCCCGTCAAGTGGTTCAGCGGATGGCGAAGTTTTTCTAATTGATGCAGATGTGATTCGAATCGTTCTGGAAAAAGCATTGACAACATCTTCCGTCAATCGCTGTCCAGCTCGTGCGCCTATTAACACGAGACCGCGCAGTTGTCCCTCCTCAAGGATTGGGACATACGCGGCCGATTCACATGCCAGTTGGCGTGGGTATACGGTGAGTGGGGGTGGGATGGCGGAAGTGTCACGCAAATCCAACAGCATAGGTCCATCCTTAAGATAGCCTTCCATTTCCTGCAGGGAAAGTTCCACAGGTCGCGGAATCGTAACCTGCGCATCACGTCCCTGCGGATCGGAATACTGGGCTACCTGTAAACGGTTTCCAACCACCGTGAAGTAGACCATTACAAAAAACGGATTGTTGCTCGACGGATTTGCATTCATGGTTGTGTAATTAACTGAATTCCCAGACGGCTTCTCCGCTAAGGATTCGGCGGATCTGATCAGGGAAACGATCCGGGTCAAGCGGCTTTCCTAGAAAACCATCAAAGCCGGAATTTTTCGCCTTGTTCATTTGGTCTGTACTTGCTTCCGCGGTGACTGCAATGATGGGGATTGATTTGAGACGGTCCGAAGCGCGTATCTTCTTGAGCGCGCCATACCCATCTTCGTAGGGGAGGCGGATATCCATCAGAATCAAATCCAGTCGTTGAAGGGTATCAGCATACTCCACCACCTCATAGCCCGAAGTCTTCCACTCGCAATGAATTCCCAGGTAACCCAGCATACGGGCGATCAACACAAAATTTGCAACATTGTCTTCAACAACCAGAACCGTGGCATCCTTCGGTATCGTTGGTTTCTTGATGGGTTGTGTGTCCAGCACATTGTCAGCCATTCGTTCTCCTTGAAAGAAATCTTTCAACTTCCCTGACTAATTGATCGATGTCAATCGGTTTTTGGATATAGCCGTCGCAGCCGGCTTCAAGGGTTTTTTCCTTGTCGCCGCGCATGACGTTTGCAGTCAAGGCAATAATCGGAACCCGTTCAAATCCGGGCATGGTCTTGATCCTGGAAGTCAGAGTATATCCATCCATATCTGGCATATTGATGTCCATCAATATCAGGTCGGGACGAGAATTTCTTAAGACTTCGAGAGCCTGCGCGGCATTTTGAGCCTCGAGCAGTCCATAATCCTCGGAAAGCAAAATACGCCGGACCAGCATACGGTTATCCGGATTGTCCTCAACGTAGAGGATTGTTGCCTTTTCGTTAAATGATGTCATTGTGAGCAACCTCGGAAACGATTCTACTTTTTACTTTTCGGGGACAGCATAACAGCTACCTTACAAATTACCCAACAAAAATGTCGAGGGAGTCTCTCCTCGACATCAGAGCGGGTGATGGGACTCGAACCCACGATATCATGCTTGGGAAGCATGCGTTCTACCACTGAACTACACCCGCAACTTGGATGAGATTATAGCCATCCGAAAGATGCCTGTCAATATGCGGCTTGAATCTGTAAGCTGTCGTCACACGCAAATCATCCAAGATGTCGAAACGAGCACATCACTCGTATCGACGACAGATATAAAAAGACAAACCACCATTTAGTGGTTTGTCCATGGATTCCGTCTTTGAGAAACTTCTAGCTGAACCGGATATCCCAGAATTTTACAACGACCGGTTCCAGGACTTCCTTGATGGTATTTTTCTTGATACCTTCCACTTTGAATGTGACCACTCTCGTATTGGCATCCGGTCCGGAGAACATGCCAAAGGATATGAAGTTGCCGCCATTGTGGGCGATGGCCTTGGTGAGTCTCTCCAGTTGGCCCGGCTTATCTGCGATTGTTGCCGTCACGCGCAAAGCCTTCTGGCGTGCACCCATCAATTCAAGGAAAATTTTGAAGAGATCGGTTTCCGTGATGATGCCAACAACCTTGCCTTCATTCACGACCGGAACACCACCAATCTTCTTGTCAGCCATAATGCGGGCTGTTTCCTCGATCGGTGAATCGCTGCGTACTGTAATAACTTTCCTGCTCATTACATCCTTGATTTTGACCTTGCTTATGAGATAATTCATCTCCCAGATGCTTAAGGTAGTCACGGATGATGGCGATGCATTGAGCAGATCTGTCTCTGTCACAATTCCAACAAGTTTTCCATCTTTCATTACGGGCGCGCGGCGGATGTGTTCCTTTTTGAACATGGCCAGCACGTCATTGATTGGTGCATCCGGCGATACTGAAATAACAGGGCGGGACATTCTTTCACCGACAAACATTTTTGCCTCCATAGGGTTCCATCAGCGACTTGTGTCGCTAATTGTGAAAATTGTTACAAATACATTATATACAGTCTTTGCGACGCCCTTGTCACCAAACTGGAGTGAATAAGGTCATATTAGCAGGAGGCTAGGTCGCAAATTCATTCATTATGCGAGCCATGTGGCGTGCATGTTTCAAATATAAGTCGACGCGAATGTTTTCATTCGGGGCATGGGCCTTTGTATCCGGATAGCCCAGCCCGGCAGTTGCCACAGGCAATCCAAGAACATGCACAAAGGGGTGATTCGGACCTGACCCTCCACTCATCGGAATTAGCTTCATCGGTTTATCAAAAACATCGCCGGCTGTTTTTGCTACCAATTGAATAAATGGGTCGTCTGGATCCGTCCGGGCGGGTGCATCGCCACCCAAGTCTGTGATCTGAATATCCGTGAATCCATGTGCATCGAGATGGATGCGCAGCTTCTTCAGAATATCTTTGGGATCCTGATCGGGAATCAATCGGAAGTCGATTTTGGCGGAAGCTCGTGCCGGCAGGACTGTTTTTGATCCCGGTCCCTGATAGCCGCTCGTCAAGCCACAGATCGTACACGTCGGGGAGAAGATCTCTTCCACCTTCAGGTCCACGCCACCCGTTAATCCTTTGATAAAGTACGGAACTCCATATCGAGACTTGTAATCTTCTGTGGGGTCATCCAAAGCTGCAAGCAATTCCACATCTCTTGCGGTTGGCTTCTTTATATTGTCGTAGAAGCCAGGGATCAAAATCCGTTCATCGGGTCCTTTGAGAGTGCTCAGCGCCCAGACCAGCTGCCAGGCGGCATTGGGGAAGATCGAGCCGCCCAGCCCGGAATGTACATCCGTAGAAAGAAGATCAATCGAAAGCTCCACATAGCAAATTCCGCGCAATCCGAGATATTGAACAGGCGTATCCGTGTGATCCACGCCGCCAAACTCCCACATGCAGGCATCCGCCTTCAGCAGCTTTTGATGATCGAGGACAAATTCGTAGAGGTTAATACTTGCGGTTTCCTCTTCACCTTCAATTACAAACTTTATATTGCATGGAAGTTCGCCTTCGGTTGCGAGAAATGAATCGATGGCGAATAAACGCGAAACAATGTGTCCCTTGTCATCGCTCACGCCACGGCCATAAAGTTTTCCATCTCGCAAGGATGGCTCAAACGGAGGTGTCTCCCACAATTCCAAGGGATCAGGTGGCTGGACATCGTAATGATTATAGATGAGCAAGGTTTTGTCTGACTTGCCCTTGCGTTCACCAAAGACAACCGGCGCGCCCTTTGTGTCCATTACACGGACATCAAATCCTCGTGCTCTTAGCATCTCGGCCACCAACGCAGCACATTCTTTCAATCCCAGGTTTTGTGCTCCAACACTCGGTTGGGCAACAAGACCTGAGAGTTCACTGAGGCTATTGTCGAGATTGGCTACGAGATAGGCATCAATCATGCTGTAGTCAGTCATTTTATTCTCCTAATGGAAGAAGGTTGTAAACCACTGGATTGAATATTTTCCTGCAAATGCAAAGGCAGTCATCTTGATAAGTTGACCGATCCATACGAAGAACAGAAATGTGAGGACCGGCATTTTTGCAATTCCTGCTGCGATTCCGGCTATATCGAAAAAAGGATTCGGGATTGCGGATAGCACCAATATCGTCCAGCCGCCATATTTATCCACCCAGGGTTTGATGCGGTCGTACACGTCCATGCGTTCGATCACTGCCTGACCAGTGAAACCTGCCAGATATCCTGAGAGTTCGCCCAGCGCTCCTCCTGTTCCGGCCGCGAGAGCAACGCCCAATGGATTGAAAATGGCACCCATTGCGTAGATCACTGCGACTCCTGGAGCAGGGAGCAGGACTGTCGCATTTGCCAGCAGCGCAATCAGGAATATGCCAGGATATCCAAAGCTCGCGAATTCCTGTACGCGGTCGCGAATGCTCACGATGAATACCGTGATACCAATCACCACAAACAGTGCGAGGAGTCTCAGAATATTGGTCGCCGCGTTTGTTCCTTTTTTTTTCCGTATCTCAGTTCTGGAAGCGGAGAAACCGGATGGTTCAATCAGCACCGGTTCAGTTGAACTTTTTTCGCGGGCGACGTGTGAAGAGCGCACAGATGATTTTTTTGTCTCTTTCTGTGCGCTCTTTTTTTTCCTGAATGAATCCTGCTTATTCGCTCTCTTCGATGGTGACACGTTTGATCTTCACTGCAGCTGCATTGACAATGCTCGGGTCACGGGGCGGAATGGACATCAGAACATCCAACCCTGCAACTACCTGCCCGAACACACTGTGTCGATTATCCAGGTGTGGAGTAGGAATGTGCGTGATGAAGAACTGCGAGCCATTCGTGCCTGGTCCGGCATTTGCCATGGACAGAATGCCCTTCTTATCATGTCTCAGGCTTGGATGGAACTCATCCTCAAATTTATAACCAGGTCCGCCGGAACCGCGCCCGGTTGGGTCGCCACCCTGGGCCATAAAATTGGAAATTACACGGTGGAACATGATTCCTTCATAAAACCCTTCGCGTGCCAGGAAGACGAAGTTGTTCACTGTTTTTGGCGTCTTGTCTGCAAAAAGCTCAATCACCAGGGTGCCTTTGTCGGTTTCCATGTGGGCCGTGTATTTTTTCTTTGGATCAATTTGCATTGCAGGTGGGGTATTCCATTGTTTTGTCATACTTCTCTCCATTCGTTTTTATTTTAAGAGCGCTTCAACTCTTGCAACAACCATATCAAGGGCAGCAGTATTGTGTCCACCCTCGGGGATGATAATGTCAGCATAACGCTTTGATGGTTCAACAAATTCCAGATGCATCGGACGGACCGTGAGTTGGTATTGTCTGATCACGGATTCGGTTGTCCGCCCGCGCTCGCTGATGTCCCGCTCGAGGCGGCGGATGAACCGCAAATCAGAGTCTGTATCCACAAAGATCTTGACATCGAACATTTCGCGCAGAGCCGCTTCTGTAAAGATCAGAATGCCCTCGACCAGGATCACACCGCGTGGTTGAACAGTATATGTTTTTCCGGTGCGACTGTGGGTGGAGAAATTGTAAATCGGCACCTCAATGGCCGTGCCGTCGCGAAGAGAAGCAATGTGCTCGATCAATAGTTCCGTTTCGAGTGAGTTAGGATGATCGAAGTTGACATCTACTTTTTGTGCGGGAGGAAGTCCGCTTAGATCCTTGTAATATGAATCATGTTGCAGAAACGCAATTCGGTCCGGGCCGACTCGCTGCAGTATTTCCTGGGCAACTGTTGTTTTGCCAGAACCTGATCCACCTGCGATGCCGATGACAAGCGTAGCAGTCCTGTGGACGAGAGGGTCTGGATGTTTCATGCTCAGATTATACCTGTAAACAAAATCATGGTTTTGTGCCCCATTTCTATTTATCCCATAACTTCGCCCGGATTTCATCCCGTGACGAAATCGCCTCGAGCACACCTCCTCCAATGGCAAGCGCTTTGTCTGAAACCAGGTAACAGGCGGTAACATCATCGCGTGGATCAACGTCGCCGATCTTGAGTCCTTTTGTAACCGGTGCTCCATTGCGAATGAGTCCACGCAAAACGCCACTGATTGGATTTGCGATTTGCAAGTTCCGATTTTCGAATGCTGTTTGGATTTCGCCGATCAATTCTCCGGCTTCGCAATGATCACCAATGTTTTTGTGTGCGATAAGTATTCCATCTTCTGGCGCGCGCAGGACACGACGGGGATCACCTTCAGGCTGTCCTGAGTCGGATTGCGCTGTGCCCTGCCAGTAGACGCGGCCCAATGTGTGGCTGCGGCGGGTTTCGATAACAGCATGGCAATTGCTCCCTGCCTGGAATCCGGGTCCCAGTCCGATGTGAAGCGGAACGTCTACAGGCAGAGGAGTGGGCGGCAGCTTGATGAGTCTGGCATCGACAACAACTGAAAAGGGGAAGGAGGAAAGAAGAATTTCTGCATCTGGATCTACGAGAACTGGAATTTCGTGTGCATCCAACGCAGCCGATATTTGATCCTGTTCCACTCGCCGCGCGCTAACTCCTTCGACTTTATGCTGTCCCTCATAAACTGCCTCCGCAAAAGAGACAGCCCGCCGCACGGCCAGAGGCTGCGCCAGTTCGCTGATGACAAGTTTCAGCCCGGCGCGATGCAGACGTAACGCGACACCCGAGGCGAGGTCACCTCCGCCGCGCAGGAGTATTAGGGATTTATTTTGTGACATTCCTGGATTGGGAAGCTTGTTCGATCATGAAAGATTGCTGGGTCAGCATGTGACTGAATGAATATAGCAACAGAAAAACGAACAGGAAGAAAACGGTATATAAGATTGTGAATGCAGCCAGCCTCATGCTGGGATCTATGACCAGTCCGAGGATCTCCTGAGCGGTTTCCCCCGGATTTTGCAGGATATCCCAGGAGTTGAGACGTACAAAGCGCCCGATATAAATCCCAAAACTGGAAAGTGCGGAGATTACGAGGACGAAGGCCCAGCCTGTTATCCTGCCAAACATGCGGACGATAATATCCTGCATCAGATAAAGTGAAATAACCCCGAGAAGCATCCCCGTCCATGAGCACCAGACGACGATAATGACATCGTACCAAAGAGGAGCATCAGAAGCATGGCGTGCGAGATCCTGCAGGTCGGTCAGCATATAAGGCGCATTCGGGAAAAAGATCAACCACAGGAAAGCAATCAATGGAATAATAAGATATAACGTTGCCCGTCGCCATGATACCGCATGAGCAAAGTAGGATAGCATAAACGGAATCCAGGCAAGGAAAAGATTCCAGATCAACCCGGTGTGACGCCCTGTATCGCTATAGGCAACGCGCGCAGCGACCAGCATGATACAGATCGCACATGCGAGATTGAGCAGGACAAAAACAGCGATACTGTATCGATTGCGAATGAAATAATTCTGAAAATTGATTTCCATAAGATATTTTGGGAGGATACGGACGTTTTATGCCCTGGTCACTCATCAAGAAAATAAATCAAGTCCACGTCGCCGGGCGAGCAGCCGAAATCGGTGAGCAACGCGGCTGCCTCGGCGCGGTGTTGGGTTCCATGATTAACGACATGAGCCATCATCTTCCAAAGAACCTGTTGGTGGGGCACGCCTTTGGTGTTTTCATATTGAATTACCTGATTCAACCGCTCGTCCGCGAGGCCCTCGACAAATTCCATCAATAATTTTTCCTCTTCCTTCCAACGCGCCCGAAGGGATTCAAATGTCCGGAAATCATCAGGCTTGAGACGAATCACTGGAGAACTGCCCTCCCAGCGGCTGCGCCAGATCCATTCCGCGAACAGCGTATGCACGAGGGTGCCGCGCAATCCACCATGTGGAAACGTTGCATCTGCAAGAAATTGCTCTGGTGTCACGTTTGCAGCGGCGTTCAGAATCTTTGCGTTCGCCCATTGGTTGTATCTATAGAGGGTAAGAATGTCTTGTCTATTCATGAAAATTTCCCTGGCATGTCACTCCGTAACTGAGATTCTTCGCTTCGCTCAGAATGACGTTTGGATAATTTTTATTGTACGGTCTTCGCCGGTCGCTCCAGCAGCAAATGCCCGAATGTATACAAAGTAATATACAGAAACAAGAAGAACGCACCAAAAAGGCCGATGAAACCGATGGACTGCAGACTGGGATCCTGTGCGCTTTGTATCGTATACAGCGCCATTCCTTTCGGATTGCTGAATATATCCCAGGAATTCCAGCGCAGGAACCGACCAACATAAATCCCTGCGCTGCTCAAACCGGTGACGATGCCAACAAATCCCCAGCCGACCCAGCGCCCAAACTCGCGGCGGACGATCTCCTGCATCAGAAACAACGAAACCATGCCAAGCAGCAATCCCGTAAACGCAAACCAGATTAACATCATTACATCATACCAGACAGGCAGATCACGCCAATGACCGGCAAGATGTTGAAAGTCCGTCAAAATATAGGGTGCGTTCGGAAAGAAGAGCAACCAGAAGAAGGCCGCAATCGGTATCACGATATAAATCTGTTTTCGATTCAGTGTGAGCATATACGTGAAATACGAAATAACGAAGGGAATCCATGCCAGGAATAGATTCCATACCAAAAAGGCATAATGAACTGTCTGGCTGTACTCCGAGCGGAATCGCCAGATGGCAACCGAAAAGATCGTCGCCCCTGCCAAGAGAATGAACATCGTCAATCGGTATTTGTTGTGCGAAAAATAAGCCAGCAGTTTTTGATACATCACTTCCTCAGGAAATCCAACAGGATCGGGTTAAACTCATCGGGTTTCTCAAAATGTGGAATGTGCCCGCAATTTTCCAGTATGTGGAACTCTGCATTCGGTATTGCGTTGCACAGGACATTGCTGTGCTCGAAAGGGACCGTCGTGTCATTGCGTCCCCAGAATAGTAAAACAGGCCTGTTCATCACGCCAACCTTCCTGTAGGTATTCAGGAACGAATCGAGCATGCCATCTCTCGTTGAAGAGAGCAGGGCGTGCAAAAATCCCTTGTATTGCATCTGGACTACATACCTGGCTTTGAATTGTTCCACCAGATTCTGATCAAAGAAATCCTTCATGACAATGTTGACGAAAGGCTCGCCGCCCACCAGGAGAAGAATCGCTTCCGCTATGAGTGGCAGTCTAATCATCTTGAGCGTTGGCGTCTGAGCCAGGGACCTGGCTCCGGCCGGGTCGATCAATGTCAACGATTTGACGCGTTCCGGGTGACGCGCGGTAAACGTTGCAGTGATGGGTCCGCCCATCGAAAGCCCGACCAGGTTGACGGGACGCGTGAGCCGCAGGGTGTCCAGCAGATTTAACAACTGTCGGTCGAAGAGGTCAACATTGTACCTGGTATCCGGTCGGTCAGAAAAGCCGCGCCCGAATAGGTCATAGCGCAGGACGCGAAAACCATATTGTGTCAGAAAATGGAAGGTTGGGTCGAAGATGAAGTACGGGACGGAGAATCCATGAACGAGGACGACCGTAGTATCTTTCGTAATGTTGCTTAGTTCGTAATGCGTTACACCGTCTTCAAGTTGAACAAATGAACCGCCTGTCAGACGGCGGGTATCGTCGTTTAGTTCCCTGGTTTCGGATCGAAAAGGAAAAGACATTCATTATTGCCACCGAGAGACAGCGTCACTGAGAATTCTTATTCTCTGTGTCTCAGTGGCTCCAAAGCTAAATCTTGCCCAGCGCGCGCAAAACTCTTTCAGGTGTGAACGGAAATTCATTGATCCAAACGCCTGTCGCATGATGGATCGCCGCACCAATGACAGGGGCCACCGTCAGGAATGGCAGTTCGCCCAAGCCACGCGCGCCCCACGGACCGTTGGGATCGGGCACTTCCACGATCACTGTTTCGACCTTTTCGGGAATATCCCAAATCGTTGGGATGAGATACGTGCTGAGTTGGTCGGTGAGCACGCGCCCATCCTTGGTCTTGTAATCTTCAAGGACGGCATATCCCTGCGCCTGCACGACTGCACCTTCCACTTGCCCTTCGACCAGTGCCGGGTTGATCGGCTTGCCGACATCATCTGCTGAGGTAATTCGGATCACGCGCACATGACCGGTCTCGGTATCCACTTCCACTTCCGCGGCTTGTGCCACAAAGGCATAGGCAAAGTTGGGTGTGGAATACCCGGTTTCTTTATCGAACTGATTTGTACGGGGTGCCAGATATTTGAACTCACCAATTGCAGGCCGCTCCTCGGCCTTCCATTTGTTGAGTGCCACTTCTGCCGCGCCGCGTATCGCGTTGCCAGACATGAACGTCATGCGCGAGGCGGAAACCGAACCGGAGTTTTCCATAGTGGCTGAATCGGAGGTTATTAACTTTACCTTTTCAAACGGCACGCCAACTGCCTCCGCTGCCATCTGCACCATGACCGTATGCGTGCCCTGTCCCACCTCTGCGCTTGCATGGTGAAGCACAACATGGTCAATCTCGCTGTTGCCATGAATTTCGATCTTTGCCCAGCAGTTCTCCTGGTATCCGAAGGAGAAACCGACATTTTTGAAGCCAGCCGCGAAACCGACGCCACGTTTGAGGTGCGATGGGCTTCTTTCTTCTTTCTTCCGTCCCTTCGTCCATTCAAATTTTTCGGCGGCTGCCTCGATACATTTCACCACACTAACAGGACTTGGTGACGGCGTTCCCACACCCAATGTATCACCATCGCGCAACGCATTCTTCAGACGGATCTCAACAGGATCCATGCCTAATTTTTCAGCCAGCTTGCCCATTTGCATTTCAGCCATGAACAATGCCTGCGGAGCGCCAAACCCGCGATAGGCAGCCCCCGGAACATTATTAGTATAAACGCCGTAGATATCTGTCTTGACGTTGGGAATGAAATACGGTCCGGTGGATGTAATCGCAGAATTCCCCAATACCTTGTTGGAAGTGTACATGTATGCGCCGCCATCGCCAATCAATTCATTTTCGATCGCGACGACCTTGCCATCCTTCGTGGCGGCCCATTTTGATCTACTGACCGAGG
>JBGPNQ010000051.1:0-20810 GCA_041487615.1 Anaerolineae bacterium | reverse complement strand
TTGGGGTCCTATTGATCGAATGCAAGAGACGGATCTATTGGTTATGGGGGATCCTTTTTGCTCTAGTCCTCTGCTTTTCCAGAATTTATTTAGGGCTCCATTTTTTCATCGATATTATCATTTCTCACCGGTTTGGAAATGGACGACAGATCACGGTCTGCGGTCTATCAACCACAGTTCGTCGTCACCCCTGCATCCTCTCCCACTGATTCAACTTTGCATCCATTTCTCTTTGCACGCGCTCGTATTCTTATTTCAGCAAGCCGGATAATTCCAAAACCTGTTTTGACCATATTCCAGATTGGTCCGCAATCTGTTTTCGTTGAGCAGGATCGGACCAAATACGCTCCCAACGGATTTGCCATAACGCCAATTGAATCTGTACGTCCACCATGATGGCAGCAGTATTGATTTCTGCTTGCGCGGCTGTCCATTCGATGAACATTTTGCTCTCATCAATTAGACTTGCAACGGTGTCGCGGCTGGCTTCATTTGCAGAAAAAGATTTGATGCGGCTTAAGTTCGCGGCAAGATGACCCAGCCGAATAGGCAATGGGTCACTCATGAAACGTTCTCTAATAGCCGTCCAGTCTTTCATCGATTTACTCGTAATTATAGCAAAGCACTATTTCACTTCTTGACAATGGTCTATTGTCCACTGTCTGTCGTCAAGTCTGCATCTTCTCCCACTCACCCAGCTTCACATCCATCTCTTTCTGCACGCGTTCGTACTCCGTCCCGATCTTGCGGACCTCTTCCGGTTTCACAAACGGACTCTCCAATTGCGAACTCAGGTTTGACAGCGTTGCTTCGAGTTCGGCGATCTTATTTTCAAGCTCCTGCAATTGAGCAACTCTGCGCCGTTCTTCTCTCGTCTCTTTGCTTTTGGCGCGTCGAGCTTCGATGTTTGGAGTTCGGGAATCGGGAGTGGGGATTTGTTGCGCGGCTACTCTTGCCGCTTCCTTCTCTCGTTCCTCTTTCATTTGAGAGTACGTGCCGTTGAAGGCGGTCATCTTTGATTCATCGGGATCGATCTCCCAGATCTGTGTCGCCAGTGCGTCGATCAAATAACGGTCATGGCTTACCAATAGAATCGTTCCCTGATATGAATCCAGTACGGCCTGCAGGATTTCCTGCGAAGTGATGTCGAGATGATTGGTGGGCTCGTCGAGCAATAAGAGGTTTGTATCCTGTAATGCAAGTTTCGCGAGCGCCAGACGTCCGCGCTCACCACCGGAGAGCATGGATACCAGCTTGAACACGTCATCGCCGGAGAAGAGATATTTGCCGAGATACTCACGTCCCTGATACGGCAACATACCGGGTGATGCTGCCATGATCTCTTCGAGGATCGTTTTATCGGGATCGAGTCCCTCGTGGGCTTGCGCGAAATATCCAACTTGAAGACTCGCTCCCAGAATCACCTCACCCGTCAGTGGGGCGAGAGAACCCAGGATCGTCTTCAGAAAAGTTGACTTGCCCGCGCCGTTCGGTCCGATCAATGCCGCGCAGTCCTGACGTCTCAATTCAAGATCCGGTGCAGAGAAAAGGAATTTTTCAGGAAGATCCCCTTGCGGGTCGGCGCGGTATCCCACTTTCAAATCTTTTGTGCGGATGACCAGATCGCCGGAGCGACTCGTTGACCGCAGATGCAGATGAAGATCCGGCACAGAGCGAATGGGAGGTCGCAGCGAGCGCACGCGTCGTTCGGCTTCCTCCACGCTGAACGGGCTGGTGGTCGTCTCCACATCCAGTTGCGACCAGTTCGTGTTGACCGCTGCGTCCATGCCGACCTGTTCGATGGCCTGTACCACGCGCGTCAGGCGTTTGAGTTTTCCCTTTGCCTGCAGCGTGTTCTGACCTGAAATATTTTTCTTGATGTACTCAACTTCTTTAAGAAGCTTTTCTTTTTCACTTTCGAAAATTTCGAAGCGATGGTTCCAGCGGATCTCTCGTTCCTGCAAATAGATGCTGTAGCTGCCGCGATAATATTCCGCGCCGCTGATCGCCATTTCGAGCAATGCGTTGCAGGCGTGATCGAGAAAATATCGGTCATGCGACACGATGACCGCTGCGCCTTCCCATTGCGTCAGATAACTTTCCAGCCATTCGACAGCTTTGATGTCGAGATGGTTGGTCGGCTCATCGAGCAATAACAGATCGGGATTTGACAACAGCAGACGTGCAAGATGGGCGCGCGTGCGCTGTCCGCCGGAGAGATGGTCAAGGGACATATGGAAATCATCTGGATCGAATCCCAGACCTGTGAGCACCTGCTTGATGCGGACCTGATAGACATATCCGCCGCGCCGCTCGAACTCATGCTGCACGGTCCCATATCGGACGAGAGCATGCTCCCGTTTCACGGGATCGGACATTTCGCTTTCGAGTTGTTCCACTTCCCCTTGCATGTGGATGAGGTCCGCGAATGGCTCGAGACAAACATCCCAAAGCACACCCTGGAGTTCGAAGTCGGCTTCCTGCGAGAGATACCCGATGCGAAGATTCCTGGCGCGTGTAACAGTTCCACCGGACGGTTCCTCCTGTCCGATGATGATACGTAACAGAGTCGTCTTGCCGATGCCGTTGGGACCGACGAGCGCCAGCCGCGCGCCCTTTGCCACCGAAAAGGTGACACCCGCGAACAGGTCTTCCGCGCCGAAGGATTTGGAGAGGGAGGAGACAGTGATGAGAGACATGTTGAATAGAGAGTAGTTCGTCCCAAAGGGATGCTACGCGATAATTAGTAATTGCGCCTCGAATTATAAATCAACCCCCACCGCCCTACGGGCACCTCCCCCAAATCCGAAATAAATATTTTGAATAATTATTCCAACTCCTCACTTCGGATTTGGGGGAGGCAGGAGGGGGGTCATTCTTCATCGTGCGTGTCGATATGTCCAGGCTTTTCCTTGCCCAACTCCACCGACCGTTGATATGCCGCCCAGATGGCGCGCGAGATTGCGGTGCGGAATCCAGCCTTTTCCAGATAATACAATGCCTCGGCTGATGTCCCGCCTGGAGACGTGACTTGATTTCGCAATGTCGCAGGGTGACGTCCTGCTTGTTTATAGAAAGAAGCGGAGCCTTTGATCGTCTGCAAGACCAATTGCTCGGCGATGCGGCGCGGGAATCCCATGTGTACACCGGCGTCGATCAAGGCCTCGGTGAAGAGGAATACATAGGCGGGACCGTTGCCTGACAGAGCGGTCGCCATATCAAGATAATTTTCATCCTCGACAAAGACCTCTTCGCCCAAGGCGCCCAAAATCTGGCGCGCCATTTCCTGCTGCTCTTCGGTCACTTCCTTCGAAGCCGTCCAAACAGTAATGCCTTCACCGATCTGACCCGGCGTGTTAGGCATGGATCGCACCACGGCCTTGTGTTTCACTCCAGTGCTTATCTTCTTGATATTCGCGCCGGCAATAATGGACAAGACAAGCGCATCAGTGCGAATGCCTTTCAGCCCCTTCATTACATCGCTGAGACGCTGCGGCTTGACAGAGAGTACCACCACGTCTGCGTGCGACGCTGCGGAGGCGTTATCGGTCGTCGTTTTGATCCCATACTTCTTATTCAATTCCGCACCGCGTTCCTCGCGCGGACCCGATGCAATAATATTTTCCGGCTTTGCCAGTTTCTTCCGCAGTAATCCCGCAATGACTGCTTCTGCCATCGCACCCGGACCGATAAAGGCTATTTTCTTGTTCAACATAGGTTCCTCCAAGTCCATTATAAACAAATGAGCGGACGTCATCAGTCCGCTCATTGACTAATTACAAATTTCTGCTCTTAGGTATACGCCATCTGCTCGACACGCTGCTTCTTGACCTGTCGCTTCGGTGTTCTCGCTGCCAGCAAATTCATCTGTCTCTTCTGCGCAGAGCGAATGATCAACTTGAGGAATTTGTGATGGTTGTAGACCGGATCGTTGATCAAGGAGAAATCAGCTGAACCGGGTTCCTCAGGGGAATAAAAGATACCGCAGTTCGGATTGATCTCGAGCATGTAGATCGTTCCATCGGCGGCCATGCGATAGTCACAACGCGCGTAGCCGTTTCCATCCATGGCTTTGAATAAACGCGTAGTCTGCTCACGCAAAACCTTTTCGATCTTTACATCCTTGACGGCTGCCACAGACATTTTCTCGTATTCAACCCATTTCATGTTGTAGTGTTTGAACGATTCACCTTTTGGGAAGATGAATTCAACAGGCTTGAAGGTGATCGGATTGCTCGGATCATCCGGGTTCTCTGCAATGAGACAGGTGAACTCACGTCCCTCGATGAATTCTTCGAGCAGCGCGCGTCCAAATTCATTGATCTCACGCTCCGCCTGTACCTTGAGTTGTTCCACGTTTTCACAGCGTGAATCACGCGTGATGCCAACGCTGGCATATCCATGAGGCGGCTTGACAAGAATCGGGAAGCGCAATCGTTTCGATACGCGTTCGACATCTTCGAGGCGATCCACCATCACCCAGTTTGGAGCGGGGACGTTGGACTTCTTTGCATAGGCCTTCATTTCCTGTCGTGAGGGATCGAAGAAATCCGAATCTGCTCCTGTAAACGCGAGACCGAGCTTTTCCATGGTTTGCACAAGTCCGATTCCTGAAAGTGCATCATCGGGTGTGCCGTCACATAGATTGAAGAACACATCCACCCCTTCATTTGTAAGTTCCCGTAATTGTTTTTCAACGTTCTTTGGATTCACCAGGTGCTGTTTCCATTTGAACCCGTTCATATGTGGCGAAGGATCGTATGGAACATCATTGGGATCCGGAATGCTTGCTAATACACAGAGATACATGTCGAGTCCTTTTCAATTGTTTCAATCAAGATGGTTTGTATTTATATAATGTGATCTTGATCGCGTTGCATCTTTATTTTTTGTTTTGTTGTTTTGATTCGTTTTATTGTTATTGATTCAACGAATCCATTAATTGAATCACATCATCATGATATGCAACTATATAGATTGTATCTATTAATTGATATATGTAAAGGTTTTTTGATGGTAAATAAGTTTAAAAATTTGTTAGTATTCATTGTGTGGATTCAATAAAAATTTTCTTATCATCATCTTCAATGACGATTGATCAGGAATGATTCGTCATTGAATCATTATGTACACTTGTTGTAAACATTCGAATGTTTTATTTTGATGCAAAGAAGATCCATGACCGATGTTGAAAATAGTTTCAACGACCTGATTCAACATTACTTGATATATGCCACAATTCATCTTATGAATTAATTGGAAACGAAGTACAGAGTGCCGCATCCTGTGGTGAATTCGATAATAAAATCTCAACCCGCAAATCCCTTTAAAAAATTTACTTATTTGTGAGACAAGCGGTAGAATCGATGAAGAGGAAACCATGACATTACATTCTGAAATCTTCGAACAGCCACAACGGCTCGCATCCCTGCTTGATCATCAAAAACAGACTGTCCTTGAAATCGCAAAAGCGATTCAAGCGCGCAATGTACAATATGCTTTTCTGGCAGCACGCGGTACCTCGGATAATGCCGGACGATATGCAAATTATCTTTGGGGCGCACATAATGGACTCCCGCTTGCATTGGCAACACCGTCGTTGTTTACGTATTATCAGGCTCCACCGCGATTGAATCATGCTTTGGTTGTTGGCGTATCGCAATCAGGTCAATCGCCTGATATCGTCAGTGTGCTGGAAGAGGGACGCCGTCAAAATTGTTTAACGATCGCGATCACCAATATTCCTGACTCGCCGCTTGCCAGAACCGCGGATTTTGTGCTTGATATTCAAGCCGGCCCCGAGAAAGCTGTTGCCGCGACAAAGACGTACACAGCCGAACTTATGTCCGTGGCGATGCTCTCTGCGGCGCTGAGCAAATCAGATGAACGTTGGAGTGAACTGGCTTCTGTTTCGAAATGGACAGAGCAGGCTCTTGGTCTCGATAATGGGCTTGCGCAAATGACGCAACGCTATCGCTACATGAGTCAATGCGTGGTGCTGGGTCGCGGATTCAATTATGCGACTGCATTCGAATGGGCATTGAAATTGAAGGAGTTGACTTATTTGATCGCCGAGCCGTATTCCTCTGCCGATTTCCAACATGGTCCGATTGCGATGGTCGAAGGCGGATTCCCCGTATTAGCTGTCGCACCCCGCGGTAAAGTCTATGATTCAATGCTGGATATGCTGACCCGCCTGCGAAAGCAGAAGGATGCAGAACTGGTCGTGATCTCGGATGATGCGGACGCGCTGGCGCTCGCTCAATCGCCGGTCCAACTCCCGCCTGGCATTCCCGAATGGCTGACTCCGATTGTGAGCATACTCCCCGCGCAGTTGTTTGCCTGTCATCTGACCGAAGTCAAGGGGTATGATACGGAAAAGCCTCGAAATATCACGAAAGTGACGGAAACGCATTAATCATGTCGTTGCGAGGGCGAAGCCCGAAGGCTCGCAATGACATCAATACAGTTTCTTCGACATCAAAATATCCGGCTTGCCGATGCCATTTGCATCCGGGACAACGCCCGTGATGATGTATCCCATTTTTTGATAAAACTCATGGGGATGGTTCTTCAGATTGCGAATATCACGCACTTTTTCCCACAGATTTTCGTAGAGATCGATATTTGCCAGGGATGTCATGCCATCTACATCGTCTGTTCCGAGAGTGATGGTCAATGCTCCTCGTGAGCGGACCTGCTCTTCGAAATCCTGCACCAATGCGCCCCCGATGCCCTGTCCCTGCATGGATGGCTGCACGGCAAGTGGATGTAATTCCCAGACATGACCATCATAGGTTGGGATTCCACCGATTATTCCCAACAAATCCCCATTTTCATCAACTGCTATACGGCAGATTCTTTCATTTTCGAGCATTTCATGGACTTCTTTCAGCCCATCCTCGATCGTAGGCCAGGCATCAGACCAGTGCTCGCGGAAGGCGTCCACAAGGAGTTGTGCGGCTTGCTGAATAAGGTCGGCGTTGTTGGGGAGCATGGAGATAATATTCATTTATTATTTCCTCTTAAAGTGACAGTCACCTGGAAGGTGACTGTCACTTCTTGATTTATTTCCAAAATTGCGGAAGATATTCCTTATAACTCGTCAAATAATCATCCAGGATCTTTCTACCGGTCGCAATGTCTGTGATAACGGGATCAAGCAACAAACATTGTAAGGCTTTTTCGCGGTCGCCTTCGACGGCGGCATCCACGCCTACTTGCGCGACGAACGTTTCCCTTCGGCAAAGTTCTGCAATCGGTTCTGGCAACGCACCCACATGAACGGGATGAATCCCGGCGCCATCGACCATAATGGGAGTCTCGACGGTGCATCCGTGGGGCAGATTGGCAATCTGCCCTACATTCGGAAGATTCGCGGCAAGATGATAATGAGTCATTGCACAGACTTGGTTCTCGATCATTTCGAGAGCGCCCTCTGAATCGGTATCGAGCAATGCTTCGATGGTGGCGTCACCGCTTGCCATATCCTTCAAGCGATCGAGTTCAAATTCACGGAGGGCCGCAAACAGGTCCCAATCATAGAGACGGATGTTGTATTTATCCCAGGGCTTTGTTTGTGAGTCACTGAGCCATGGTAGATATTCACACAGATGCGTATCGCCAGGGACTGGGAATAAACCAAAAGCTGAGAAAACATCCCTCGTAAGCGGCTCGAATGTCGGGTCCAGTTCGAAGAATCGTTTTCTGAATAACGGGTAAAGATCCTCACCTGTACGTCGATCATGGATGGAAAGAATCCAGCTAAAGTGGTTCAAGCCCGCGGCGCGAATATCGATCAATGGAACAATCTGTTCACGCACACGATGTTGAAATGGATGTTGATCCACCGCGGCATGCATGCCTGTGAGTCCATCCGGGACTTCGATGCCGAGATCCTTTGCCAGCGCAACGCCAACCATGGTGTAACCGATATAAATTTGATGACACAACCCAACCGCTTTGATCCTGCTGTGACGATTGACCGCATCGCAAATGCGGATCATTGGATTGGTGAAGTTGACGAACCAGGCATCGGGACATGCCTGTTCCATATCACGGGCCATCTGCATAATGGGACCGATATTGCGCGCAGCGTGTGCAAAGCCGCCGGGTCCGCCGTTTTCGGCATAAGGTTGTCGCACGCCGTATTTGATTGGAATCTCGAAATCCCTTTGCCACAGGTTTTCACGCGCCCCGACTTCAATTGCATTGACGACAAAGTTACTGTCCGATAATGCATCCTGATGATTTGTATGCGACGTGATGGTGAACTGCGCATCCCACTCGCGATTGAGTCGGTTTGCCAAACGATTGACGATATCGAGCGTATCGGCATTTCTATCCACAAGTGCAAGCGTGGAGCCGCGTAATTTTTTTGAGCGCACAATCGCGGAGAGTGTGTTCTCGCCGAACGATGCAGAGCCTGCACCAATCACCGTGATCTTTGTGGGGAGTGTCATGTGTCAAGTTCTCCGGTCCCGCAGAACGGCCCCGCTGGCGCGGGATCTGCGAGATGGCGCCAAAGGCGCTCATTTCAGATTTTGTATAACGACTACTATGATTTAACCATAGAAAGACGAATCGAAAAAGACACGGACTTGTCGATGTTCCGTGTCTTTCACTGTTCTCCACTCACAAGTTTCTGTTCTCCTACTATTCGATCGTCACTTCTGCAGTCATGCCCCAGAGCAGGCCTTTGGGCTGTTCATCAAATGCAATCGTGACTTTGAATACCACGTCGCCGCCAACCATCTCAGCAATTGGCGATATACTGACAACTTTTCCATTGAAAGTGTCATTGAGCGCTTCAATGGAAATATTCACAGGCGCACCCATTTTTACTCTGGCAATATCACGTTCGCTCAGATCGGTTGTTTCGAGTTGCAAGTTGTTCAGTGTGGCCAGTGTGACAACCGCTTGATCCGATTGAACAAATTCACCCGGAATGACTTTGATCGAGGCTATCGTTCCATCAAAAGGTGCTGTCAATGTGCCCTCAGCAAAATTTATTTGTGCCAATTCCAGCGCCACCTGTGCCTGTTGAACACGTACCGCTGCGCGCTGTCTGTATTCTTCTGGAACCGTATCATAAAATATTTTGCCGTTTCTTCGATTTTTCACCTTTTGATATATTTGTAGTTCTGCATGAGCCTGTGCGGAATGGAGGGCAGCCTGTGCTTCGGTGACGGCGAATTGCAAATCAGGAGTATCCAGGATCATCAGGGTTTGTCCTGTCGTTACAGGATCCCCTTCTTTTACGGGAACCTGCCTGGTAATGCCCGGGATCATAAATCCCAGTTGTGATACTTCTACAGGAACAATGACTGCAGAAGCGGTTACAGTCGTATCTGAAGCAAATGCTGTGGATACAGGATTAATCAACATGACCATCAGGATATTCAAACGAATAAGCTGCAGCCAATAAGAGCGTTTCATTCTTATTTTCACTGGTTACTCCCCGCCTTGAATCTCAACTTCTGCGGTCATGCCCCAGAGCAAACCTTTGGGCTGTTCATCAAATGCAATCGTGACTTTGAATACCACGTCGCCACCGACGGTATCGGCAATCGGCGATATGCTGATCACTTTTCCGTTGAAAGTGTCATTCAGCGCTTCAATGGAAATATTCACAGGCGCACCCATTTTTACTCTCGCAATATCACGTTCGCTCAGATCGGTTGTTTCGAGTTGCAGGTTGTTCAGTGTGGCCAGTGTGACAACCGCTTGATCCGATTGAACAAATTCACCCGGAATGACTTTGATCGAGGCTACTGTTCCATCGTTGGGTGCGATAAGCGTGCCTTGCGCGAGTTTGGCTTGTGCGATCTCGACCGAAGCCTGCGCTTTTTGAACGTTTGCATCTGCCATTTCGATCACTTCATGCGGCACGCTCAACCGGAGTTTCCTGACAGTAAACGTTTTGTAGTTGATTATGTATTTCTTTATGATCTCATTCCTGCGAATCTCTGCCTGTGCCTGAGCGGCATGCACTCTGGCCTGTGCTTCGATAACTGCAAACTGCAAATCGGGAGTATCCAGGACCATGAGGGTTTGTCCTGCTGTTACAGTATCTCCTTCTTTTATGGGAATTTGCCTGGCAATGCCAGAGATTACAAACCCCAGTTGTGATACTTCTACCGGAACAATGACTGCGGAAGCGGTTACAGTATTTTGTGCAGGAACGTTCATAATCGGCGCGGCAAATACGGGGTTTACACTTGCACAGCACGCACACTTGCCCCGGACGCAAGTGCCGGGGAGTGCAGGTGCCAAAACGGCTAGGATAACGCTTACACAAAATACTGACCGGTAGAATCGTTTCATTCTTATTTCCCGGTTTCGATCTTTACATCCGCGCTCATGCCCCACAATAAGCCTTCAGGCTGCTCCTCCAGATCAATCGTGACCTTGAAAACTACATCACCACCAACTGTCGATGAGATACGAGAGATATCAATTACCTTCCCGGAAAATTCCTGATTTAAGGCGTTGATAAATACGCTGGCAGTTTGCCCAATCTGCACGCGGGGTACATCGCGTTCGCTCAAGTCCTTGGTCTCGACCCGCAATTTGGAAAAATCACCTAGTATGATCACCACGCGTCCCGGCACAACGGTTTCAGCAGGAGAGATTTCGACTGACGCGACCGTTCCATCAAAAGGAGCGACCAGGGTGGATTGCGCGGTGAGAGTGGCATTGGCAGAATCAAGGAGGGCTTGTGCGCGATCTGTCTCTGCTTGCGCCGATTCGAGATGCACTACATCGGTGCCCACTCGCTTCAAATAGTTGACCTGAACCTGGGCGGCCTTCAAATTCGCCTCGGCCTCTTTGACTTTTGCTTCCAGCAAAGTCGTATCCAGCTCAACGAGCACTTTTCCTGCCGTGACCTGATCTCCAACTTTTACATTTACTGCTTTGACGCGTCCCACGTTGGCAAATGAGAGATCTGCCTTTTTAAGTGGGACAATCATCGCGGAGGCTGAAACGGAATTTGCATCACTGGACTGTGCGTTTGTCGTGGAAGTGTTGCCATCCAGCGATACAGTTGGAATCGCGGTCGGTGTTGATGCGGATGCGCAGGCAGAGAGTAACAACGTGATGATCATCAAGAAGCTGGTTGTAAATAATGCGCCTCGGCTGCGCCTGCGTCTCCGCTCAGCGCGAGATAAGAATAGTTTCTTCATTCTTGCTCTACCTACGGCTTTCCGTTGGCTCTGCTGTCCTTTGTGATGATGCCATCCTGCAAGGTCACGACTCGCTCGGCATAGCCGATGACACGTGGGTCATGGGTGGCGAATACAAATGTGACACCGGTCTCTTTGTTGAGCTTCTTCATGATGTCCATCACCTGCCTGCCGTTTTCTGTGTCGAGGTTGGCAGTGGGTTCGTCAGCCAGGATGAGCTTGGGATTGGTGGCAAGCGCCCGGGCGACAGCGACACGCTGCTGCTGTCCGCCGGAGAGTTGATCGGGACGGTGATGAGCGCGGTCGGAGAGTCCCACTGCTTCCAGCATTTCATTGACTCGTTTCTTGCGCTCGGCAGGTTTAGTTCCGTTCAATAAGAGAGGCATTTCTACATTCTCGTAAGCAGTTAACGTTGGGATGAGCGCAAAGAACTGGAAAACGAATCCAATGGCGTTCTTGCGCAGGTCCGCGCGCTGGTTACGATTTAAGTTCGTCGCATCCTGCCCGTTGATGGTTACATTGCCTGTTGTTGGCTTGTCGAGCAGTCCAATGAGTTGCAGTAAGGTCGTCTTGCCGGAACCCGAAGGTCCGACAAGTGCAGTGAACTCACCGTCCTCGATTGATAAATTTACGCCACGCAGGGCTTTGGTTTCCACTTCGCCGATTTTGAATACGCGGGTTGCGTTGGTAACTTTTGTAACTTCCATTTTGATCTCCTAGTTTGCAGGAACAAGGCTTTTGCTCACAACGCCGCCGAGGACGGCGGCTGGAGCACGCCTAGTCTCCTAATCCATGTAATGCTTCGACGGGTTCCATGCGGGCAGCAAGCGTGGCTGGATAAAGTGAAGCGATGAGGGTAATAATATATGTAATGATGGCAAGATTGAGGGTATTTTGCAGCGTGAGATGGGCATAGATGTGATCTTCAAAGAGAACACCTGTAATGCCATAATCGCCGATATAAATTCCATACACCGTGAAGTAAGCAACGAGCGCGCCGCCTATGATCAATCCGCCAATGACACCGCCGGTGGCAAGCAGAGCCGCTTCGGCAAGGAACTGCGCCATGATGCCTCGTCCCTTCATGCCAATTGCGGCCAGGATGCCGATCTCACGCGTGCGTTCGAACACTGCCATCACCAATGTGTTGGTGACAACTGTGGCGGTAATTCCCAGAACAATCAAATACAGAATGATGAAGAACGCATTGGCGTAATCTTCAAATTGGGTAATGAATACGTTCTGTTCACGCCAGGTGAGGATCTGGTAATTGTTGGATTTCAAGGCTTGCGCAACAGCATCTGCCTGGGCGCTGTCCTGCAATAACACAAAGATGGTGCTGGCGTGATTTTCAGTTGCGGTGATTGCCTGTGCCTTGGCAAGCGGCATGAAGATCGTGCTTTCATCGTAGCCGGGAGTCCTGGTTGTGAAAATGCCACGGATCGTGAATAGCTGTTCGTTGACATCTCCATTAGATGTAGTGACCAGCAAATTTACCTTGTCGTTGACCTTGAGCTGCAGCTTGTCGGCCAGGGTGTTGCCAATGAGAATACCCTCGCGGTCATCGGGTCTGATGAATTCCCCGGAAAGCATTCCATCCCTGAAGGGTTGGTTCGCAGTTGAATCCGGATCAATGCCAAGGATTTGTACACCTTTCGATTCGTCTTTGACCGTTAAAATGGTGCTGGCGATCAAGCGCGGGGTTGCGACAGTCACCTGGGGTACGGATTTGATCTGCTGGGCCACCTGATCAGGATTTTCGATCAGGTCTTCCCATTTCAGGCTGACCTTGCCTTCCTCATAGGAGGCCGGTCTGATCTGGAGATGCCCACTTTGCAGGCGAATGGTGTTCTGTAATGCGCCCGTCATCTCACCTTCCAGGACCGAGACCATCAGCAGCAATAACGCCATGCCAATGCCGACGGCTAATGCCGAGAGCAGTGAACGGGTTTTGTTGCGCCCAACATTGCGGTAGGCTAATTTGAATGCTTGGAACATAGTAATTTTCTCATTCTTGCTCAGGGCGCCATCCTGGCGCCCGCCGCCGAGGACGGCGGCTGGAGCATATTTATACGTGATGCAACGCCTCAGACGGCTCGCGCCTGGATGCGATCAGGGCTGGGATGAGAGCGGCGAGGGCGGCGATCACAAAAATGATGGTGGCGCGCATGGGTAGTTTGGCGACGCCCAATGTGGGGTAGACCTTGCCACTGATCAGAGCCATGTAATCTGTGATGCCCGCGAATTGGCTGTAATCCATGCCGACCTGCATTATGCTGAGATTGGTGACCAGGCCAATGACTATGCCGGCCACTACGCCCACCAACCCGATCAACGCGCCTTCCAGGATGAAGATGGTCGCGATCTGACGCGGCTTGAGTCCCATTGCGCCCAGAAGACCTATCTCACGCGTCCTTTCGTAGATAGCCATCAGGAGCAGGTTCAAAATGCCTATACCAGCGATCATCACGATGATGACACTGAAAATGTCCATGACGATATTTTTTCGGCCGACTGCATTGCTGAGCTCGGGGTAATTGTTTGCCCATGATTCAACTTCATAGCCGGGAAGCAGTGGTTTTAACGCTGAGACTAAAGCAGATTCCGTACCAACTCTCTTCAATGTGATCTGCACTTCAGTCGATTGGCCTCGCAGACCGAAGAGGTTTTGTGCTTCAGTCAACGAAATATAGGAAGTTGCCTTTTCCATGGAGGGGATGCCGATATCGTAGATACCAATCACGGTCATCGTACGTTGGCGGTTCTGTTTGTGGATGTCGCTGCCGACCATCGTGACGCGGTCGCCGACTTTCAGAGACAGGGCATCCGCCAATCCCTTGCCGATAAGGACGGAATCTTCATCGCTCGCTTCCACATATCGTCCATCTACGATGTGTTCGGCGATCAGGCTGACCGGCGCTTCCGCTTCAGGCTCGATGCCGATAATACTCATCGAGAACGATCCCTCATGGTTGCTGACCAGCCCGCCGGTTTGGATGCGGCGTGCCGCGGCGATCACATTCGGCTGGGCTAACGCGGCTTTAACGACAGCCGCGTCATCGGTCAGAGGCAGAAGTGGATTGCTATCCACTTTTTCGCGGTAGCCATTCGCATGGACCTGCACGTTGCCACCGAGTACGCGCACCGCGTTCCCGGCGATGGCATTGTTGAAGCCATCCATCAAACCGTCATACCACATCATCATGCCGAGGGAGAGTCCCATTGCCAGCACGATTATGATAGTGCGGCGTTTATGCCGCCAGATGTTGCGCCATGCGAGGCGCAGGTAAAGGTTCATTGTTTTTTTCCTTTCATCTTTCTCTCGGGTGTTAAAGAATGAATTTCTAAATATTCAGGAGTTTGTTACGTTGGCTGGAAGATCCAGCCATTCTTTCAACACGTTGATATCGCCCAATGGCAAAGAGCCAGCGGGCGCGCCAAGGATCCGTTCCATTGAATCGGAATAGGCGCCTATCAAAGCTTCAAGACGCTGTAACGCGTCGGGAGGCGGGTGATCTACCAGTAATAATTCGACGAGCTTGTCTTCAAACCCGTGTGATAACCCTACAAAAATATTCCCAAATTGCTCCGGGTATTTTGTTGAAAACACACCTTCGTTCATCCCCTGTTGGATGATCTCCGCCAGCATTGGCGCAATCCGCTTGATGGATGCAGCCTCCTGCTTCTGGCGCATGATGGCGTTTGCATCTGCATGCCATACACGGAACAGGTCAAGCATGAAAGTTTTTTGCGACACTTTCCACCGTCCGGCAGTATCGAAATAGCACCGAAGTTTTTCGATGGCAGATAAGTCTCTTGCCTCCACAATGGGGCGTAGGACCTGCTCGGCGTCATCCAATATCCGTTCGATCAGCCCATCCAACAGAGCCTGTTTCGAGTCGAAATAATGGTAGAAGGCACCCTTTGAGATCTTCAGAGCATCCAGAATATCCTGAATGGACATTTGCTCATAGCCCTTGGTGTAAACCAATCGACGCGCAATATCTAATATTTCATTGCGCCGGGCGGCATAATCATCTTCTTTAACGACTCTGGGCATACTAATCCTTTTAATAAACCGACGGTCGGTTTATTATTCGACAAAATTATATGTCTGACATATATTCATGTCAATGGGATTCTGAGTGACAAATGTCATTTCTTGACGGATTCTTGACCCGGCTCGTTTCGACACGGTTTCGTCACTCAACGCGTCGCCTGCTCGGCCGACTCTTGTATATTCTTCGACAGTCCGATTCTCCCCCACAGTATTTTCAGCATTAACCCCGCCCTCCAAAAAGCGACCGCTGCCATCCCATGCGCGAGGACCGCGAAGAGAGGTGGAGTCTGGTTGGTATAATAGGTCCAGCACTCGCGTGTTGTCCCCCATAGCTCGAGATAATATCCAAGCCCCGAACCGGCAATGAAGGTGAGGAATGCAAAACGATAATCTGTTGGAGTTAAGATGAGGAGAGCACACAATCCAAGCGACAGCCAGGTATAGGATTTATCAAATGTCGGGGCAACGAAGACCAGCGTCAGGCTTAGAAAGGCTGCGAATGTCAGCCAGTAAAGAACCACAAAAAAGGCTCTTCCTTCGTGTTCCTTAGTGACCTTTGTGGTTAAGAAATTAAGTCCTCTTGTGATTCGGTCGATCGAAAGAGCTGCAATTGGCCAAGCAGGGATGATCCAAAGCGGTGGCCGTTCGGCCGTGTAGTAATGCCAGAGATTTGTCTGTGTACCCCATGATTCTATCGCCAGTCCACCGCATAGGCCAACGAAGATGATCAGCAGATCCGTTTTGAGATCGGCCCGGCTAATGATTGTGATGGACATGAACCCGAAAATGCCCAGCAACAGCCAGTCGATGTAACGCCACCATTGACCGTTCCAATCCACATAGGCCAGATATTCTTCTGCAAGCGGCCACCAGATGTAAATAATCAGAACGATTGTCACAAAAAATCCGCCTAAAAGAATACTGCTATCGCGGGTCCAAAGCTTTTTGGGGACGGTGCGAAGTGATGACATAAATGGCATTATAAGTTAAACAAGATGTTAACCACAAATGGGTGATAAGTACCTTGATTTTAAAGTGTGCATCACCTAAAATGGACAGAGTTGTGGGAATTGAACGGCCATGGAATAATTTACACTATGTGCTGCAGGAGGTGCCTTTCAGTCGGAAAATCCGAATATGCAATCTGGTTCATTGAATGTATTGTCATACTTCAAATCAACTACTAGAGGAGAGCAGCATGAATAAACGTTTGTTCAAAGTGTTTTCTTTGATCACGATTTTGGCGTTGACGATGATGGCATTGCCGATGGGTAGCGTAGGTGCGCTTGGGGGTGGTTCTGGCGCGATTAGCCTGACTACCTTGGGAACAGCATATACGCAAAATTTTGATACGCTCGCTAATACAGGTACAGCAAATAATCTCACTATCAACGGTTGGTATTTGAATGAAACCGGTAGCAGCGCAAGAAATAATGGGCAATATGCTTTCAGCACGGGCTCTGATACGAGTGGAGATGTATATAGTTTTGGAGCCGCAACGAGCGCTGAACGCGCATTTGGCACTCTTTTCAGCGGCACATTAACTCCCACCATCGGTGCACAATTCACCAACAACACAGGCAGCACTGTTACTGCGCTCGATATTTCCTATACTGGCGAGCAATGGCGCTTGGGCCAAAATACGGCCGGTCGTGCCGCAGATCGCCTTGATTTTCAATTGAGCACAGATGCCACTAGTTTGACGACTGGTACGTGGACAGATGTCAATAGCCTTGATTTTTCCAGCCCGGTTGTGTCAGGAACAGTTGGAGCATTAAATGGCAATGCCAACCAAACACCCGTGAGTTTTTCCATCACCGGATTGAGCATTCCTACTGGTACGTCCGTCTGGATCCACTGGACGGATTTTGATATTGCTCCCGGGGCGGATGATGGACTCGGTGTGGACAATTTCTCTATCACTCCGCGTGTTGTAGATTTTGCTCCGGAGGTGACCGATACCTTCCCAGACAACGGAGCCACAGACTTCCCGATCAATGCCAACCTCACAGTCACCTTTAGTGAACCAGTCAATGTAACTCCTTCCTGGTTTACACTGGTTTGTTCAGTAAGTGGAAATGTCGCCACTTCTTTCAGCGGCGGTCCGACGAATTTCACACTTGACCCGGGCATTGCACTCACTGATGGAGAAACCTGTACACTCACTGTGGTTGCCAATCAGGTCAGCGATCAGGATGGAAACGATCCGCCCGATAACATGGTGATGAATTTTGTCGTTGGCTTTACAGCCTTCGATGTTTGTGCCGCGAGCTACACACCTATCTATCAAATTCAGGGCAGCGGACTTTCCACACCGATCCCTGGCACTGTTACAACGAAGGGCGTTGTGGTTGGGGATTTCGAGGGCGCTGCAGCGAACTCTGGTTTCTTCATGCAGGATTTGACTGGCGATAGTGATACCACAACATCTGATGGTATCTTTGTGTTCACGGGCAGCTCCGATCTTGTCAGTGTAGGACAAGTGGTACGCGTGACCGGCTATGCACGCGAACGATTTAATCAAACTACGCTGAATGGGTCAAATAGCAATTCGGCCGCTGTGCTCGCGGGGAATATCGTTCAATGCGGAACCGGTTCGGTTGCAGCGACCGATGTGAATTTGCCCTTTGCAAACGCAGATTCCCCGGAGCGCTATGAGGGCATGCTGGTGCGCTTCCCGCAGGCACTGGTCATTGCGGAATACTTCAACTATGACCGTTTCGGTGAGATCGTCCTTGCCCAGCCGCTGGCCGGTGAATCACGTCCCTTCACCGGAACAGCTATCGATGCACCGGGCGCCGCGGCGAACGCTCGTACTCTCGCCAACAGCCGCAGCCGCATTACATTGGACGATGTCCAGAGTGTGCAAAACCCGCCGGCACTTCGCCACCCCGATGGAAGTCCGTTCACATTGATGCATCTCTTCCGTGGTGGTGATACGGTCCAAAATGCCGTTGGTGTGCTCGGTTTCGATTTCGGTCTCTATCGAATCTATCCGACAGGTCCCGCAGACTATACCTCCGTGAACCCTCGCCCCGCTTCTCCTGAAGCTGTAGGTGGCTCATTCCGTGTGGCGGCGATGAATACTCTTAACTTCTTTGTCACGGCAAACTATCCGACTGGAAATCCGTTGGACAACAAATGCGGTCCGTCCAATACTCTGGAATGCCGCGGTTGGGATAGCGATCAGGCTACCGAATTCACTCGCCAGCGCGATAAGCTCCTCACCGCGCTCACGGGACTCAACGGTGACATCATCGGCCTAAACGAGTTGGAAAACTCAACCGGCGTTGAACCGCTTGCCAGTATTACATCTGGGTTATCCGGCTACAGTTACATAAATACCGGCACCATCGGCACAGATGCGATCAAAGTAGGCCTCATTTACCGACCTGCGGTTGTCACACCCGTCGGAACTTTTAAGTTGCTTACCACGGCTGTGGACCCACGCTTTATCGATACCAAGAGCCGCCCATCGCTGGCGCAGACTTTCGAAGTCAATGCCACCGGCGCACGTTTTACAGTAGTGGTCAATCACTTCAAGTCCAAGGGTTCTGACTGCGAGGATATCGGTGATCCGGACCTTGGCGATGGTCAGGGCAATTGCAGCCAGACCCGTAAAGCGGCCGCACAAGCCCTCGTGGCTTGGATCGCCACAGACCCAACCGGCAGCGGCGACCCGGACTTCCTCATTGTGGGCGACCTCAACTCCTATGCAAAGGAAGAGTCGATTGCTGCGATCCAGGCCGGTCCAGACGACGCTGCAGACACCAGTGACGATTACACCAACCTTATTGCACACTTCCATGGTCCATATGCCTACTCGTACACATTCGATGGACAGGCCGGTTATCTCGACCATGCTATTGCAAACGCCAGCATCTTCCCCCAGGTCACGGGCGCGGCAGATTGGCATATTAACTCCGATGAACCAGATGTGCTGGATTACGACACCTCCTTCAAGCCTCCGGCACAAGATGCACTGTACGAGATCAATCCCTATCGAACCTCTGACCATGATGCCGTTGTGATCGGACTCAACCCGGTCAACCAGCCGCCAACAGCCGATGCGGGCGGACCATACAACGTTGTCGAGGGTGGATCCGTTACATTAAACGGAACCGGTTCAGATCCGGAAGGAACCGCAGTCACCTTCGAATGGGACCTGGACAATGATGGAATATTCGAAACACCCGGACAAAGTGTGAGCTTCTCTCCATCCAATGCTGCTCCGGCCACACTGACAGTCAAATTAAAAGTGACGGATGCATTCGGTAACTTTACTGTCGATGAAGCGACCGTATCTGTTCTCTACAACTTCAACGGTTTCTTCCAGCCCGTGGACAACCTGCCGGTGATCAACAGCGTTAAAGCTGGGCAGGCAATTCCTGTCAAGTTCAGTCTCAATGGCGATCACGGCCTGAATATTTTCGCTGCAGGCTATCCAAAAATTGAATTTGTCTCGTGTACAGCTGGCACGACAGACGCCATCGAGACGACGGTGACAGCAGGCAATTCAAATCTGTCCTACGATCCGGCGACAGATCAATATACGTACGTCTGGAAAACGGATAAATCCTGGGCCAACAAGTGTGGCAACCTGCTGGTCACGTTCAATGATGGAACAACCCGGACCGCACGTTTCCAGTTCACAAAGTAAGTTGTTCTCAACGAATAAAGAAGGCTGGCGATTGTGCCAGCCTTCTTTATTGTTGTGTCGTTACGAGCATCTGGAATCAACATCCCAATCAAATATCCAAAATTCAGAGGTTTGCAGCACTCATTGCAAACATCGGCATCGCAGTCAACATACAAACAGCTTCCTGCTTCGGGAGGCTATTTGTATTACCTCTGTTATCCTTATGTTTTGGGGGTTGTGATCATACCGCTCCGAAACCGATTGTTACATTTGTCACTTGTATACGGCTCTATACTACTTATACTGAAATCGAATTGCATTCGGCATTAAGCTCGAGTGGCAATTTGTTTGTAAAGATCACTTTAGAGTGCGCGAACCGGGTGGAATCAATAAATGAGTTTTTGAAGAAGCCTTTAGTGATGTGGGTGAAATTGAAAGAATCAGCATTGAAGCAACCAACTCTGTCCAATCAAAAATAGATCCGAGGAGAAAATGAAGACTAATATTTCTGTACAAAGAGATCCCATTTGGGGCAATCTCAGAGTGGCACTATTCATTAGTGCCTTGTTATTGCTTGTTTCATTGGTCGTTCCTGTATCAGCGGCTCCAGCAGTGGACGGCGAGGGAACGATGTCGGTCAGCCCGACCAACGTGGCCTACGGCACGACCAGCGCGACCTTCACCTTTACATTCACAGCCAACATCGGCGACTTTGGACCCGGTTCGCAGGTTTCCCTGACCATTCCCGCCGGTTGGACCGTGCCCACGACAGCAGCCGGTGCCGGCCAAGTCACAGTAGCGAACGGAACCTGCACCCTGTCAGGAGCACCGTCGTTTGCCGTGACAGGCTCGAACATTCTCATTGATATGGCGAGTTGTACCGCGGGTCAATCCTTCACGGTGACCTACGCCGGCGCGACCATAC
>JBGPNQ010000050.1:0-20815 GCA_041487615.1 Anaerolineae bacterium | reverse complement strand
GTAATGATGTGCGCCGAGTTGGTGAGGAAGGTCTCTTCGAGCAGTTGGTTGAACAGAATCTGCAGGCCTTTGGCAAGGCACAATTCAAGCAACTCGTCACCACTGATCCGCACTCATTCAACACATTGAAGAATGAGTACCCACAATTTGGCGGAAAGTTTGACGTCAAGCATTACACGGTTGTCCTCCTGAAGTTGATCGAAGAGGGTAAGCTGACGATCAGGAATAAATTGCCTCATTACAAAGTGACATTCCACGACCCATGCTACCTCGGTCGCTACAATGGCGGATTCACTGCTCCGCGCAAATTGTTGGAGCTGGTCGGCGCGGAATTCAACGAAATGCCCCGCAACTGCGAGAACTCGTTCTGCTGTGGCGCGGGTGGTGGTCAGATATGGATGGGCAAAGTCGCACCAGGTGAACGTCCTGCTGAGAACCGAATCAGGGAAGCGTTGACTACCTTCGAGAAAAATCCGAGCGACAAGAAACAATTGTTCATTGTTACCTGCCCGAAGGACATGATCATGTACTCGGATGCTGTTAAAACAACGGGCAACGAAGGCAGGATAGAAGTCCGCGACCTGATCCAGTTGGTGGCGGAAGCCGTGGGGGTGGAAATGCCTCTGGAAGCCGAAGCAGTTGCCAGCGCGGCGTGAAGCGATGTTCAAGTGTCCGTACTGCGAGTTTAACGGTAAACGTTCGGAAGTCCATCATCATCTGGCAGACAGTCACGGTGATACCTTGGGCAGGCGTATCGATGAGTTTACCGGTCACACTTTTTTTGTGGTGACTTGCCCCGTGTGTGGCGATAGTTATGAGCAGGTCACAAAGAAGGCGCTTCGTGACCCAGGCTTTGTGCAGGAATATGAATTTGAAATTCGGCTGGTCGTTTTTGATCTGCTTCTATATCACCTTCAAGGTGAACATGGAGCAGGCGCGGTGGTCGAGTAGACCTGAGCGTTCGTTGCGACACTTGCACCGCACGCAAGTGCAGGTGAGGTTGTATCGAGACCACACGCAGAAGTTTTCATAAAAATGTTGGTCTCGATAGGAGCGAAAAGCGCACTCGCTCTACTCGACCTAAACAATTAGGAGAATAACATGGCAACAGTTCGTGGATGCAATATTCCTGAAGACCGGTACTACTGGGTGGAAAAACACGTCTGGGCACGGCTTGAAGCAGACGATATGGTGACAATTGGAATCACGGACGTGGCGCAGAATATGGCGAAAGGGATTGTCAACGCAACGCCGAAAGACCCTGGGCGCACAGTGCAAAAAGGCAAAAGCGCAGGGACGCTCGAAAGTGGAAAGTGGGTGGGACCTGTCACGTCGCCCGTGACGGGTGAAATTGCTGAAGTGAACGAGATGATGAAAGGCAAGCCGTCTTTGATCAACAGCGACCCCTATGGCGAGGGCTGGTTCGTACGGATTAAGCCGGCTGACTGGGCTAGCGAAAGCGTAGCGCTGCTGACGGGTGATGCAGCGATCGCGGCGTATCAGAAATTCATGGAAGAACAGAATATCTCATTTGAATAAAATGATGGAATGTGATTGACGATGATCTACTATGCGTGTGATATCCCTGAAGATTTGTATTACGACATCGAACGTGATGTGTGGATTCGCTTCGAAGGCGATATCGCAGTTCTAGGCATGACGGATGTGGCGCAGACTCGATGCGGAAAAATCGCGGCAATCAGTTTTAAGGCCGTTGGGAAAAAAGTGGCGCAAGGCAAGACATTGGCGACGATAGAAAGTGCCAAGTGGGTTGGCCCCTTCCCCGCTCCATTTTCGTGTGAGATCCTTGAAACAAATGAGAATGGTTTTGCGAAAGATATTTTGCTCGCAAATAAGGAGCCCTATACCACGGGATGGCTCGTGAAAGTACGACCGACAGATTTGGAAAATGAACGTGGTCACCTAATGACAGGTGAAGCAGCGGCTGAAAGGTATAAGACAAGGATACAGGAATTGAAAGTCAATTGTTTGAGGTGTATTGACTAACATGTCATTGCGGGGAGCGTTCATCCCCGGCACCGAACCACCGGGACGGTGTGCGACGAAGCAATCTCCGATTAAAGCGGTGAAAATCATTTGAATCGATTCATCCGTAAACTCAGGATTGCTTCGCCAAAGAACGGCTCGCAATGATATGAATCTACAGAGGTAACTTATGTCCAATCAAACAAATTCTTACGAAATCCCTACAGATCGCGCATACGACCGCGAACATCACATGTGGGCGCAATTTGACCCCGCAAGCGGAGATGTTTTTGTGGGAATTGACGCGCTCGGACTCACGGCACTTGGCGATTTGGCTTATGTCACATTGAAAGATGTGGGCAAATCGGTGAAGCGTGGTGAGTCACTGGGGACGCTCGAGGCTGCGAAAATGACAGGTGACTTGATCGCTCCTGTCACTGGCGTGATTTTCGCGCGGAATAACATGGTGGTGAGCAATCCAGGTTTGGTAAATCAATCGCCTTATGTGGATGGCTGGATGGTGGTCATCAAGCCCAGCGATTGGGAAAATGAATCAGTGCAGTTGGTTGCAGGCGATGACTTGCCTGGGTGGGTCGATTCTGAAATCAAGCGCTATCGCAGTCAAGGATGGATTGATTAATGGATTGGCGTCTGATCACCGACGACGGTGTTTCGGCTTCCTTCGGCCTCGCGGCAGATGAAGCGCTCGCGCAACGAGTTGGGCTAAATCTATCTCAACCCACTCTGCGCTTATACACCTATCAATCCTATTGCGCGCTGGTCGGTCGTTTCCAAAATGTGGAAAATGAAATCCGCGTCGGATACTGCCACGAGAAGGGGATCACGATCAATCGTCGTCCGACGGGCGGCGGGGCCATCATCATGGGTGCTGACCAACTTGGCGTAGCGCTCACCATCCCGGGGCGGGGAGATGACTCGTACAGTCATGCACGTGAGTTGATGAGCAATTTCTCTGATGGACTTCTGTGCGGCTTGAATCAACTTGGTGTGGAAGCGCGCTTTCGCCGTAAGAATGATATTGAAGTGAACGGCAAGAAACTTGTCGGATTGGGCGTGTATCGCGCCCCATCTGGCGGTTTGTTATTCCATGCAAGCATGCTTGTGGATTTGGACATTGCTTTGATGCTGAGAGTGCTCAATACGCCATTCGAAAAATTATCCGACAAGGAGATCGATACGGTTGCAGGTCGCATTACAACAGTCAGGAGAGAGACCGAAAGCAACATTACTCTTGATGAAGTGCGGCGCGTGGTGACGGCTGGATTTGCATCCGCTTTCAATGTGAATCTTGTTCCCTCCGGATTCGCCTCAGATGAACTCGCAGATATTGAAAAATTGGAGCAGGGAAAATATCTGAGCGAAGATTGGGTCCATCAAACGACTGCCGTGCCTGACAGCAACGGCTCTGCAAAAGTCAAAACACCCGCAGGGCTGATCGATGTCAGTGTGACCACAGCGGGTGCGACCATCAAAGCAGTTTTTATCGGTGGAGATTTTTTTGCGGCGGAAAACGCGGTCGCAGATTTGGAAGCGTCGTTGCGCTGGCATACCGGTCAGCCGGAAAAAGTTGCGGCGACCATTGAAAAAATCTTTCAGAACCGGGGAAGCGAATTTAACGGAATCCGGCCAGAGGTCATGATCGAAGCGGTGACGAAGGCGGTGGCACGCGCCCGCGTAGCGGAAAGTCAAACGCGCGCAGATCCATATGGCTGTTATGTCAATCCTGGAGGCGCGTATGCCTGAGTTGATCCAGATCGCTGAGTCGACAGAATTGACAACAGAGTGTCTTGAGATCCGCCGCGCAAACTTTGGGGATGCGATTACGTTCCATGCGCCAGGACTGCGGCGATATAAAACTGATGAGTTCGATTCACAGAATGCGATCGAATTCGCTTCGATCAGTGTAACAGGGACCGCGTGTGCGTTGAGTTGCGAACACTGCAAGACGAATGTGCTGCATGGTATGGCCGACCTGCGCAGACACAACGGTTCGCTCTATGACCTGTGTGCGGACCTCGTTTCGAAGGGTGCCCGCGGTGTTTTGATTTCTGGCGGAAGCGACAAGCGGGGACGCGTGCCTCTGCTTCCGCATATCCGTGATATGAAGCGCGTGCAGAATGAGTTGGGATTGGCGATTCGTGTCCACACGGGCGTGCCCGATGAAGAGACCTGCGCCGCGCTCGGCGAAGTGGACATCGATGGCGCAATGATTGACATTATTGGACATCGCAACACGATGCGCGAAGTCTATCATCTCGAAGCTGACCCGGAAGATTATGAAAATTCTCTGGCCTGGCTGGAGAAATATGAAGTCCCAACCATCCCACATATTATTTTGGGATTGCACTTTGGCAAGATGCTCGGCGAAGAACGTGCATTGGAGATGATCGTTCGTCATCCACCGAGGGTGATGGTGCTGGTTGTACTGATGCCGTTGACTGGCACGCCGATGTTTGGAGTTACGCCTCCTTCGTTGGCTGAGATTGGCGCATTTTTCGAGCAGTCGCGCAAGGCTTTACCTGCCACGCCTGTGATGCTGGGCTGTGCGCGTCCAATAGGAAATTTGAAAGTTGAAATTGACCGCCTTGCGGTGAACGCAGGTTTGAATGGTATTGCTTATCCAGCAAATGGAATCGTCGAATACGCGCGGCAAAATGGATTGCGCCCGCAGTTCATCAATGCGTGTTGCGGTGTCACGTGGTAAATACTGGTGGTCGAGTAGCCCCGTGCAAGTCGGGGCGTATCGAGACTATCACATTGCAAGTTATTTCTTGTTTTCATGTAACTCGTTGGTCTCGATACGCTCGCAACGAACGCTCGCTACTCGACCAACGAAGTATTTAGGAGAGCCCATGGCAAAAGTGACCATCTCGTCCGACTTGCAAGCAGAACAATATCAGATCAGCCCGGACTATGTCCGTATCAGCATGGCCGCTGCGATTGAACTGGGGTTAAGACCCGGGCAAATCAATCGTTGTAACTGCAATTGCATCAATCTTCTGCAAAATTATCCCGAAGGTTGCTATGCCAACTGCACCTATTGCGGACTGGCACGGGAGCGACCTGGTACGCCTGAAGAGAACACATTTATCCGTGTTGCGTGGCCGCTTTATCCCACGGGTCTCGTAGCCGAGAAGATTGCGGAGCGTGAAGCGAATTGTGGAGTTGGGCGGGTGTGCATTTCGCAAGTACAGGACCATCGTGCTTATGAGGATCTGGTGGATATGATCCGCCGCGTCAAGAAACCCGCGCCGCAAGTGCCCATGTCTGCGTTGGTGAGTGCGACCACTCTCAATGAGGAACGTCTGTATGTGATCAAAGAGGCGGGCGTGGACATCATCGGTGTAGGTTTGGACGCGGTGACAGAGGAACTGTTTGAAGAGACTCGCGGTAAGGGGACGAAAGGCCCGCACAACTGGGATTATCACTGGCGCATTGTGCGTGCTGCACGAGATATTTATGGACCGATGAAGGTCAACTGCCATATCATTGTCGGGCTCGGTGAAAACGATCGTGAACTCGTGGATATGTTTTATCGATTGAAGGAGGAACAGATCGCAGGTTACTTGTTCTCGTTCAACCCCGAACCTGGCACAGTCATGCAGGATTTATCCCGTTCTCCCATTCATCGAATGAGGCGCATTCAACTTGTCAAGTATTTGATCGAGAATCGGGAATTGTCGCAAGAGTCCTTATTGTTTGATGACGAGGGCAACATTTCGCGGTTGGACGCACCTGAAACCTTGATCGAGGTGGCGGTCAATACGGGTTTGCCTTTCATGACGAACGGCTGTCCCGACCGTGCAGATGAAGTCGCATGTAATCGCCCTTACGGCTCGTACCGCCCGGGTGAAGAATACCGGGATTATCCCTTCCAGCCAAATACAAATGATTTGATCGTTATTCGTCAGCAAATGCGTTTGGAGGATGTCTGGGCGAATTTGAATCCTGTGGCGCAGTAGATTCGCCGATGGTCGAGTAGGGCATGTTCTTCTCGCCCGTATCGACACCATAAAATGATACGCAAACTTGAAATGACAAGTAAACATAAAATAGGTGGTCTCGATATGTTCCTCGCTATCGCTCGGAACTACTCCACCACCGCCTGATAACTAATGAATCCAATCCGCCTCCTCAACCTGGGAGTCATCCCACCCTTGCAGACCCAGTCTGTGTATCACGCGCTGGCAGAGAATATGACACACGACTCGCAGGATGTCATTATTATTTGTCGTCCGAATGCGCCCTATCTTTGTCTGGGATATCACCAGGTCTTTGAAAATACTTTTGATGCTGATGAATGTGAGCGGCGTGGATTGCCAGTCTTGCGTCGAAGGCTCGGAGGTGGTGCAACGTATCTCGACAGCAATCAACTTTTCTATCAATGTATTTTTCATCACACGCGCATGCCCGCCATGTTGAAGGATATCTATGCCCTCGCACTTGCCGCGCCGGTGAATACATTGAAGCGGTTCGGCCTCGATGCCGAACTGCGCGATACAAATGAAATCGAAGTGGATGGGAAGCGCATCGCGGGCACAGGTGGAGGACGGATCGGCGAAGCGTGTGTCGTGGTTGGCAATTTACTCTTTGATTTTGACTTTGAAGCCATGACGGCAGTGTGGCGGACGCCATCATCATCCTTTCGATTCCTCGCCGAGCAGGCGTTGCGCCAACAATTGATAACACTCAATCAACTTGGGATCACCAAATCATGGGAGGAAATCACAGAGATGTTGATCGACGATTTTTCCAGGGCATTTAATCGTCCTCTGCAGGTGGATATATTGACTGCTGAAGAAATCGAATCTGCGAGTGAAGCCGCGAAAGAACTGATCTCAGATGATTTCCTTGCAATGCACAAGGAATGCGCAATTCGTGACGCGATGCGTTCCTTGAAGATCTCGGCCCGCGCGTTCATCCACGCTGGGGAAACTCGCGTGAATGACTACGATGTGCACGGCAGTTTCTGGCTTTCGCAGGACGTGATCCAAATGGCGAAACTGGAATCGATTCCGACATATGAATGGCAGGACGTTGAAGGGAATTTGCGTGGCATTCCTTTCAAAGAATGGCAGGAACAAATACATGTTCACTAGAAATTTTCTTGATGGAAAAGTGGCATTGGTTACAGGTTCTTCCCGCGGAATTGGGCGTGGAATAGCCCTTGCACTGGCGGAGGCAGGTGCGGATGTTATTGTCCATTATGCGCGCAAGATGGGCATGGCACAGAGTGTGGTTGACGAGATTCAATCCATGGGTCGCCGCGCAATTGCTGTCAAAGCCAATTTCGCGGAGAAAGAAAAAATCGACGCGATGATGGATCATATCGAAGATGTCTTTAGCGGCGTCGATATCTTTGTAGCTAATGCCGCGACGGGTGGGTTTCGGCCCATGATGGAAACCAGCGACAAGCACTGGGATTGGACGATGGATGTCAATGCCCGCTCGATCCTTCATTGTGTTCAACGACTCGCACCTTATATGGAGCGTCGGGGCTGGGGGCGCGTCGTAACAGTCACCAGTCTCGGGGCAGTAAGAGCCGTTCCCAATTACAGTGCCGTTGGCCTGTCAAAGTCTGTTGTTGAATCGTTGACAAGATACCTGGCAGTCGAACTCGCACCAGTGGGGATCCTGGTCAACGCCATGTCGCCGGGGCTGGTGGAGACAGATGCCTTATCGAATATGAGCGTGGATGTTTCGTCCACGCTCGAACATGTGCGCCGTCGCAACCCAACCCGCCGTCTTGTGACACCGCAGGATATTGGCCGGGTGGCAACGTTTCTTTGTTCCGATGCAGCTGAAATGATCGTCGGTCAGACTCTTTATGTGGATGGAGGCTTTAGCATCCTGACCGATTATTTCCCCGACCTGGAACATCCTTTACAGTTTGATATGTCAGTCGAAGAGAGATCGTAACAATGACCAATTATGGATTTCTGATCGACCAAAGCAAATGCATCGGATGTCACGCCTGTTCCACGGCGTGCAAGTCTGAGAATCAAGTGCCGATTGGGGTGAATCGCACCTGGGTCAAGTACGTCGAAACGGGCGCGTACCCGGATGTGCGTCGCCGCTTTCAGGTGACGCGCTGCAACCACTGCGCCAATCCACCCTGCGTGCGTATATGCCCCGTGACCGCCATGTATCAACGTGATGATGGCATCGTCGAGTTCGATCCGTCCATTTGCATTGGATGCAAATCCTGCATGCAAGCCTGTCCGTATGACTCGATCTATCTCGACCCAGAAACCAATACCGCAGCCAAATGCACCTTCTGCGCACACCGCATTGACATCGGACTCGAACCCGCGTGCGTTGTGGTTTGTCCCGAGCATGCAATCCTGGCTGGCGACTTGAACGATCCCGCTTCGGAAATAAGCCGAAAGTTGTCCACAGCACAAGCAACCGTTCGCAAGCCCGAACAGGGGACCGGTCCCAAATTGTTCTATATCAACGGCAATGATTGGTCGCTTCATCCATCTGCTGCATCGGCATCTGACTCATTCATGTGGGCAGATAAGATCACCGAGCAAAACACATCAACGTATGAACTATCTGTCTTCCCTGCCTCAACAAAGACATCGAAATCAGGTGCTCCGCTGCGTCCACCCCAAGAACAGGGACGCCCGTTGAATGGTCCCATCCAGATCGGCGGGCGTGTCGCCGAGCACATGGTGCAGACCGCCTACAACGCCCAGCATAAGATCCAGTGGCATTGGGAACTGCCAACCTATATTGTCACGAAGAACATCGCAGGTGGACTTTTCATGTTGCTTAGTCTCGGCTCGATGTTCAACATATTCAACTTTGACTCAGCGACGTTCCTTGCGACCGGTTTCACCGCGATGGTCTTCATGTTGCTGACGGTGATCTTGCTAATCAAGGATTTGTCTCAGCCCAAACGCTTCTTGAATATCCTCTTGCGCCCACAATGGAAATCATGGGTCGCGCGCGGCGCATTTATCCTGGTTGGATTCACTGTGGTTGCTGGATTATGGTGGCTTATTGAAGGTATGGCGTATATGGGATGGTCGAGCATGTACTCAGCACATTGGGGAATGTTTGCGAATGAGTTTGCTACTAGTCTTCGTCCCATCTTCGCATGGATAACTTTCCCCTTGGCATTATTTGCTGTAATTTATACCGCCTTCCTCCTCGGTCAAGCTGAAGGGCGTGATATGTGGCAGAACAGTCTGCTTCCTTTCCAGCTTATTGCACAATCCATGATGGTTGCAAGCGGAATGTTCCTGATTCTGAATTTGTTCGTCTCCTTTCCGGCTGACTTGCATATCCTTCTTACAGGACTCTTCCCTGCCAGCATCGCGATCAATTTGCTTTTGACACTGGCTGGTAAATCTAACTCCTTTGCATCGGAAGTCGCAATGCTCGCTCATCGTGAGATGACCCACGGGCGCTTCCATAATCACTATTGGTGGGGTGGCATCACACTGGGACATATCATTCCGCTGGTACTGTTCTTTGCATTCAGCACATTTGCATTGCCGGTTACAGTTGTATGCACGCTTGTCGGCTTGTTCTTCTATGAATACGCCTTCGTGATGGCTCCGCAACATATACCGAATTCGTAAATCGAGTATCCATGACAAAAACAAAATCTGTTCCTCAAACCTCTGCAGGCACCGCTGTCCCACAATTCGCGACCTCCGATCGCAAGCCCATCAAACTGACTGAAGTTGTTCATTCCGATGGACGCATCAGCCAGTATCCTCCCTCCGATGTATGGGATGACTGGGTCGAATGGGACGGCAAGGAATGGCCGAAGCGCGTCGCGCGGCGATACACTCTCGTGCCGACCGTCTGCTTCAACTGTGAATCGGCCTGTGGGCTTCTCGCCTATGTAGACAAGGATACTTTCGAGATCCGCAAGTTCGAAGGCAATCCTGTCCACCCGGGAAGCCGCGGCAGAAACTGTGCCAAGGGACCCGCGACGCATAATCAGGTCTATGACCCGGAACGCATCCTTTATCCGTTGAAGCGAGTTGGCAAGCGCGGCGAAGGGAAATGGGAACGCATCAGTTGGGATCAAGCCCTGACTGAGATCGCCGGGAAAATGCGCGAAAGCAAGCTGCGCCGACCCAATGGTATCGTCTATCATGTTGGACGACCTGGCGAAGATGGATATACCAACCGCGTGGTGCAAACCTGGGGAATGGATGGCCATAATAGCCATACCAATATCTGCTCTTCATCTTCGCGTGCAGGCTATAACTTCTGGACGGGACAGGATAGACCCAGCCCGGATTATGCCAATGCGCGTGTCATCCTTTTAATTTCAAGCCACCTCGAAACAGGACATTACTTCAACCCACACGCCCAACGCATCATCGAAGCCAAGACCGATGGCGCGAAGCTCATCACCTTTGACCCGCGTTTGAGCAATACGGCCTCCATGAGCGATGTCTGGCTCCCCACCTGGCCAGGCAGCGAAAACACCATCCTGCTTGCCATTGCGAATCACCTGATTCAAAATGACCTTTACGATAAGGAATTCGTCCGCAAGTGGACCAACTGGAAAGAGTTCCTTCAATACATTCAATCGTCCGATTCAAAGGAATGGGATTCTGTACGCCCATTACTCTCCAATTCCCCAATTCTCTTTGAGACCTTCGACAAGGTCTTGAAGACACTCTATAGTGAATACACCTTCGAACGCGCTGCGCAAGAATCGGACGTTCCAATAGAACGTATACAAGAAACCGCAAAATATGTTGCCAATTGTGATGGCAAACTTGCCACGCATGTCTGGCGGAGTGCCAGCGTTGGAAATCTTGGCGGATGGCAGGTCGCACGCTGTCTCTTCTTCCTCAATGTGCTGACCGGTAGTGTAGGTAATCGCGGCGGCACATCCATGACGGGCTGGAACAAATTCGTCCCCAAGCCGTTCAAAGGCGCGCCCGCTCCCGAAACATGGAACGAACTTCACTATCCCATCGAATATCCGCTCGCGCATTATGAGATGTCCGTCCTTCTGCCGCATATGCTCGAAGAAGGTCGCGGCGACATCGACGTGTATTTCACGCGCGTCTACAACCCGATGTGGGTCAACCCCGATGGCTTTATGTGGCTCAAAGCGCTCAAAGATGAATCAAAGATCAAATGTTATGTTGCGCTCACGCCCACGTGGAATGAAACCGCATGGTTTGCCGATTATGTTCTGCCCACAGGTCATGGACCTGAGCGTCACGATCTGATGAGTCAGGAAACGCACGCCGGGCAGTGGATTGCCTTCCGTCAACCCGTGCGCCGTGTTGCGATGGAACGCGCAGGCATCAAGGTGGATTTCACCTATCAAGCCAACCCTGGTGAAGTATGGGAGGAGAACGAATTCTGGATTCAGCTTTCCGCGCGCATGGATCCCGATGGCTCGTTAGGCATTCGCCAGTGGTTCGAGTCGCCGTATCGCAAAGGCGAGATCATCACCGTGGACGAATACTATCAATGGATTTTTGAAAACTCCGTGCCAGGTCTCCCCGACGCTGCTACAAAGGAAGGGTTGACTCCGCTGGCATACATGCGCAAGTATGGAGTCTTTGAAGTCAAAAAAGAAAATTATTCTCCATTCGACAATGCGATTCACACCACGCCTGAAACTGTTTTGACCTTCGATGAGCATGATCGTGCCCGAGACCCTTCCGGAGCTGTTCTCGGCTTGATGGTGGATGGATTGCCCAAGGCGGGCTTCGATACGCCTAGTAAGAAACTCGAATTCTTCAGCGATACGCTGGCTAACTGGGGCTGGTCCGAGAAAGAAAATGTGATCCCCTGGACGCTCAAAAGTCATGTTCACCCTGACTTCATCAATCGCGAAAAAGGCGAGATGATTTTGCTTCCCAACTTCCGCCTGCCAACATTGATCCACACACGCAGCGCAAATGCCAAATGGCTGGTGGAAATCTCGCACAAAAACCCCATCTGGATGAATCCTGAAGATGCCCAACGTAGCGGACTTGAAACAGGCGACCTTGCCCGCGTCGAAACCGAGATCGGTCACTTCGTGGATACGGTCTGGGTCACCGAAGGCATCAAACCTGGTGTTATTGCCATCAGCCACCACCTGGGGCGCTGGCGCCTGCAGGAAGATTCAGGCGTGAGTAAAGGCTCATCCAATCTCGTCGAACTTCACGATGATGGTAAAGGCGGTTTTCTAATGCGCGTGGTTCACGGTGCACAGGCCTGGGAGTCCTCCGACCCAGATACGAGTCGCATTTGGTGGAGCAACGTTGGCGTAAACCAAAACCTTGCACACGCTGTTCATCCTGATCCCATCAGCGGTGTCCACTGCTGGCTGCAAAAAGTAAGAAGCATTCGTAAAGCAGACCCCAATGACAAGGCAGGTGATCTATTTGTAGACACGAACTGCTCCATGCAGGTCTATCGTGAATGGCTGGCGATGACGCGCCCCGCGGACAAAGTCAGCCCAGATGGTACGCGTCGACCCTATTGGCTGGCCCGCCCGCTCAAGCCTACAAAAGAAGCCTACAAATTACCAAAATGAATTATGGATGGATGTAAGCATGACAGATACTTTTACCGCACCACCAAATATTGACGATCCCAAGTCTCAGGAGCCTGAAGAACCCGTCTGGACTTATCGAGGCTATCGTTTGAAGACGAGCGAGTTCGTTACTGCCATGGTGCATCTTTTTCGCGCGGAAATCCAACGTGCAAATGTATGGCGTCAACGTCTCGACACAACCACCAATTGGGCGGTTGTAGCCACAGGCGCAACTCTCTCCATTTCCTTCAGTCAGCCCAATGTTCATCATGGTGTCATCATTCTGAATACACTATTGGTCACATGGTTTCTGTTCATTGAAGCGCGGCGTTATCGCTATTATGAACTATGGAGCTACCGTGTACGTTTGATGGAAACAGATTTTTTTGCAGCCATGCTTGTGCCACCATTTCACCCTTCTCCGGAATGGGCAGAGAGTTTGGCAGAGAATTTGCTTTCCCCAAGTTTTCCGATTTCCATGTGGGAGGCATTTGGTCGTCGCCTGCGGCGCAACTATCTCTGGATCTTTTTGATGCTCTTTGTTTCCTGGATCGGCAAGAGCTATCTGTTTCCGCAACCAGCCTCGAACTTGCAGGAATTTATTCAGAGAGGGGCAATTGGACCGATTCATGGTATTGTCATAATTACACTGGGGATCGTGTATCACGCCTTCCTTTTGCTCATTGCAGTTGGCACGGTGGGTATGACCAAGGCAAGTGGCGAAGTCCTGCCTCGTTTTGGTGATGAGACAATTACGTCGATGCTCGGTTCAGACGACCAGTCAAAAAGTGCACGTCCATTTTTTGCGCCGCGTCACCGTAGGCGGCAACTGGTAGCTTTGATCATCACTGGAAAAGCGGAAGCCGTTTCCAAGCGGATTATGACCGATCTCAGCCGAGGCGTGACCGCATTATCAGGAAAGGGCATGTATACAGGTCAGGATCGATCGGTATTGATTTGCGCGTTGACAGTCACAGAAGTTCACAATCTGAAACATGCTGTCGCGCTCGAGGATCCAACTGCTTTTGTGGTTGTTTCCGCCGCGCAGGAGATTTTGGGACGTGGCTTTAATCCGCTCAGTGAGAATTAGATGCAATCACTTGAATCAATCCTTCGTGAGAGTGCGGCAAGTCACAAACATTTGTGTCCACGGCAGGTATTAGGGGCGCGGATGGCATTGCTGGCGGGAGAATTGTTGGGACTGGAACTACCTTGTATGGACAAACGATTGCTTGTCATTGCTGAAACGGACGGCTGCACCGTAGACGGTATCATCGCCGCGACCGGTTGTCATGTAGGAGGACGCACACTGCGCATCCTGGATTTTGGGAAGGTCGCGGCAACGTTCATTGATACTCGCAATGAAGAAAGCATACGGATTATTCCCAGAACGGAAGCACGTGCACTTTCTGGTGATTATGCACCAACCGCCCGCAACCAATGGGAAGCCATGCTATTTGCTTATCAAGCGATGCCCGTTTCAGAATTGTTTACCGTCCAGCATGTAAGCCTCCTTATACCGTTATCCAAAATTACGGGCCGGACTGGAATGAAGGCTGTTTGTGAAATGTGCAAGGAGGAAATCATTAACGGGCGGGAAGTTATGAATGGAGGCAGTACTCTCTGTTGGGCCTGTGCAGGTAATGGTTATTATTGTTTTTCCACGGCGCTGCATTTGCCTGAAGATGACGCTCATTTATGCTCTTCTTTGAATGGTAAGTTGCACATGGGTCTTTAAACCTGTCTACGCTGTGCCGTATTAGAAAGTAGGAAAACACTGCACAGACTCCAGTAGATGAGGCAGCACCGTGCAAAAAAGGACAAGTTCACTATACAGGAATAGTGGCATGTTTCTATACGACATATATGAACCGCTAGGGAAAAGGATTGCCTGGCGATATGAGAGTACCACTGTATGATGATCCTTTTTGCCGGCGGTTAAGAGTGTCTCAGGACCTCGAAGCGTTCAGCATCATCCATTCGTAATCAAATTGGACCGAGCAGGAACATTGATAATCGATTCGAAACCATAATCCATCCGTTCGATAACCGACAACACTGTTTGAGATTCTTTCAAGTTCCATATAACCCCACGCCCCCACGTATAGTCGCATATGATCAAATTCCCCCACGCGATGATGAACAAAAATTACATGAAGAAGTTTTTAGACTCGAAATCTAATTTGTGGAAGGTATATCTTTGGACTACGCTGAAGTTGCCGATTCTTGACAGCCAACAAAATTATCAACTGAAGACAACAATTTTCCACGAAAGATTTGATGGCGATTCGCTGTTTTGATATACTCATTTTTGTCAATCGAGATTCTTCGGGCGCGTTCGAATCGCAAGCCCGAAAACCATCTAAAAAAACGAGTTTTTCACAAATTTTAACGGCAACAGGACTAGGACTCATAAACCGAAGGACTCTGGTCCTTCTCCCACTAAAAAAGGCACTTTTGAGTGCCTTTTTAGTTTTGATATACCTGCCTTGTTGAATAACTCCTTTTGCGTCGAAATCTTACGGAGCTTCTTCAATAAGGGGCTAACTCATAAGCCCTGGGTCGCGAGTTCAAATCTCGCCCTCGGCACTGTAGACCCGCCACCAGGCGGGTTTTTGATTCGGCAAGCTAAGATATTATCAGGCAATATCCCAGCGAACAAGCACATCCATGCTCCCTGCAAATGGAATCAGTTTGCGACAGAACCCAATAACGGCCTGGAATAATCCGGCCGTCGTTGGTAATTCAATATTTGTTGTCTACTAAAAACCTCCTTCCTTAATTTTAATACGGTGGGCTGGACCTTCTGAGCCAAATCTCCTTAATAAGTTTGTGTTCTTGACTGTTTTATGCTTTCGAGGCAGGCGGGGCCGTAATGAGAACCGTGACCCTGACTCGTTGTGCTCGACTAATCTACCTCGGGGCTTTTCTTATATTCCTCTGTGCTCATGCGCCCTGGGTCGCGGAAGTTCATCATGCGAGCTGCGATTGCTTCGCGCTCATTGCGTTCCTCCTGTTGGGCGGCAACCCTTTTGCTGCGACGGTACGTCGGCGAATTCCAAGGATCGTAGGGTGTGCGCTCAGGCACGTTCGGAATTCTCTTTTCAACTGCTGGTGTGGTTTTTGCCATAGCTACCTCCTTTGGTGGAATGGATTTGAGACTTATAAGGACTTTCGAGCTCACCCAGATGGTAGAACTGATAAAGACCGTCAATGCGAACCCACCGGCGAGGATGACAAGTACGGTCATCCATGTTCTGAAGGCGAGGTCCTTGTGTGCGAGATCCTGGTTCAATGCCTGGATGTCGTGCTGATATTGCGCATCAAGCAGGGATTGTTGTCGTTGAATCTCCCGGATCTCGGCTTCGGTCTGGGCTGTCGCCAGACGTTCCTGTAATTCGTAGGTTGCCTGTTGGTGGGCCGACTCGATATCTATTCGATTGGCTTGGGCGGACGCAATATTAGGGTTGAGCCAGGTTGCATCTTTAATATTTGCTCCCAGTAGCAAAGCCATTAGGACGATCCCAAAGAATCCGAAGAATATCCATTTGGGCGCTGATGTGGCAGGATTTTGATATTGTCCGTACATGTTTACTCCTTTTCTCGCTAATACGGTGGTCGATCTTTCAACTCTATTTTTGCACGGAACCAACGATCTAAAATTTCATCCGGTGTGCGCCTGACTTGAATCATTCTTATCGAATACTTACAAAATTATTCATTGGAATAACTGCAATCTGACACGAAACTTGACAGGTCTGCAAAGTGTCCATATTTGCGATACTTACATCCAAAAAAAGACACAGATGGATCTTTGTTTGATCCATCTGTGTCTCGTGTGGAAGGATTGAACGGTTCGGCGGATACATTTGTTTGTTTGAGAAAGCAGTCACTTGAAGCGACATCCTCTCATATTTCGATTTTAGCCGGAGGCAATCCTTTGTCTGTTTTCTATTCTCTATGATCTACGATTTTCTCCTTTCCTATGTAATACTATCGTCCGAATTTCATGATTGGCTGGGATGCAGAAAACTCAGTTCAGTCGTTCGGTATGGGCATCACCTACTTTCTTTTTGATATTGAATTGTTCATAGTTTACAGGGGATCATGTCTGCGAACCATGCGTCTGGATTAGACATTTCTGTCCCCTGGCTGACAGAAAACTGACTTGCCAGAACCGCATCCCATTCCTTGCATCGGAGTGGCGATTTTGGGATTGAATTGAACTGATATATAATAGACATAACGATACAACCACAGGCAATCCGGGAACCACTGAATCACCTTTTAACCCTACCAGGGGAGCTGTGAACCATGCCGAACGACGATCAATTGGGAATACTCGAAACCAAAGTTTCAAGAGGGGGCGGTGTAAGAAGAAATCGAAAACCCTGGATTCCGCCTGTATGGCTCGAACCAGTTTTCATTTATATTGCTTTTGCAGTTGCTGCTGTGGCTGCTGTGGCGTTTCTCCTTTGGATTCTGGTTACATTCGTGATCCCGTTCAATCTTTATTCCCGGGAAAGCACGAGGCTCGTCCTGAGCAACGGGCAGACGCTCCAGGTAAAATATCCAAACCTGGTTCTGGCTGGAGAAACTCCAACCTATATTAACTTGATTCTCTACGGTGAATCTCGCGCTGTAAAACCGGTTTCTTTCAAGGTTAAGATACCTGCAGGGCTAATTGTGGTTGAGCCCGTAGAGCAGGCTTACAGCACAAAATTGGATTTACCTGCCCCCGGTTTGGGCAGCGATACAGAACCAAGTCAGATTAAAATCGGCCTGCTAAATACGCAATCTGCATGGGGATTATGGGTATTTAAGCGGCAAGCGATAGTGATTACATCCAGCTCTTTGCGGCACGCTGAAACAATTTATGTTGGCGTTGAAACAGTTCCTTGGGTGGCCGCTGGCAGGATCGTAAATGGTACGATCAATGACAAAAGCACTCTTATATTATTAGTGACTGGTTTTTTGTCTGGGGCAGGAACCCTGGTGCTGCAATATATGAAGACGCAACGTGACCGTCTTCGGGAAGATCGGCACAAGACAGAGGATAGATTTTATGAATATTTGCAGGAGGATTTTGAAGGTGCAATAAATGTTTTCTTGAGAAATAAGAGAGAAATTCCAGAAGAAGATGATACCGCAATATATCAGGCGTTGGTCGAGCAATCCAATTGGTATACTAAATTATCAGTGAATGTCCGGGAGAACCTCAAGAAAAAGGAGTTTCACAAAGCACGACAGATTGCGAATACATTAAGAGAACTATGTAATCTCGTCTTGGTACCAAACGATGAAGAAAAGATTGAATCGCAGACATTATTTGAACTCTGTGAATTAACTTTAATTGACGACCCCAGAAAGCGGATATTGACTATAGAAAACGCTTCCTGCCTGTTGATTTCTTATAAACATTGGCGCGAATTGAAGCCGCTCATCACGGATTTGATCCATGAATTTACTTATTTGACGACAAATCTGCCTATAATTGATGAGGTTTTTACATCGGATAATGATGGATTGCTGTTATTAAAAGACTCCAGCATACAGAAAATTATTTTACAGAAAATTATTGATGACCGTATTGCGAATACTGAAGATCATGAGGATGAAAATAAAGCAGCTAATAACATAAGCCGTTACCTGACGTTGGATATAAATTGGCGTCCACTTTGGTCGGGCAAGGAACGGGAACTATCGGAAAGCACTTTACGTTGGTTATCTAGGCACTGGTATGAAGCTGGAAGTATCGACGACAATATTTCCCTCGGTTCTGAATATGCAGAATTGGATAACAAATTGAGGCGACTAATAATTCAGCACCCTGTTTTCGAACTAGTGCACGGCCCGTTCCCGTCGATAGTATTCGGTGAGGAAGGCACGGGTAAAACGGCTGCTGCGTTATGGTTGGCAAATGATTATCAGGTGAAGGCAGGTGCAGACACCAAAGAATCAAAAGTCTTTCCTGTGTATGCGCCTTTTGTATCGGGGGTGGATATAACTGAGTGGCTTGTTGAAAAGGTAGCCCGCGCCTTGATCAACTTTACTGCCGATAACCCTCGCAGATTTATCACTGCATCTGACTCTCAAAAAACTGCTATGGGAAGGTTGATGCTGTGGCATACTCAGAGTGTGAATGCGCTGCGTCTTGATTTTCACAGTTCTCCGTTTAATAATGACGCCACCGATCTCGAGCAAGCCCTTGAATATATGTTGACCCTAAATTATGCAATGCCTTCAGCCAAATTAACAAAGGAAGAAATGCTTAACCTCTTATGTATGGGGTGGCCTGATATCTTTGACCAGATTTATTTTTTGTGGGACATCCGAAGTGCAGCACCCCACGAGGAGGTCAGCAATAAAATAAGGGAGATCGATGGACTCGCTTTACTCTTGGCTAGGCAGAACCTGTTCATCAAGATATTCGCTCCCCTGACTGCTAAGAATTCGTTGAGCAATCTTTCTGGATTCCATCATCTGCCCAATGATCTTACATGGAATGAACCACAGTTGAGGCAGCTGATAGACGCAAGGATCAATATGTTTGAGGCTCTTTGGGAACGGGGAATCGATGACCCGACTGGGCTGGTCATATCTTCTTCAATCAATCATTCACCTCGCCATACAGTTCGATTTCTTATTCGTTTGATGGATTATGTGGGTGAATACTTGCAGGAAGGAGAAAAATTGAATGGGCAAATATTCAATAAACTGACAACTACTCAGTATGATGGTGGTGATGTTCGTGTCCAAAATCGAAAGCAAACTACAACAAACTACGAGAATGCTGTTTTTGTTTCGTACGCATGGGAAGATGAGAGTGAACGTACTGTTGATGATCTGGAACAAGCTTTTGCTAAACATGGTATTTCACTCGAGCGTGATAAAAAGTCTCTCGACTATAAAGACTCCATTGAAGCGTTCGAACAGCGAATCGGGAGGGGGCAGTGCGTCGTTCTCGTGATTAGTGAAAAATATTTGCACTCCGAACACTGCATGTATGAACTACTGGTCGTAGACGAAAACCAGAATCTTCGTGACCGCATCTTTCCAATTGTGCTTGCGGATGCTGGGATTTATAAACCTGTTGATCGCCTAAACCACATCAAATATTGGGATGACCAGATTAAAAAACTCAATCAGGAGGTAAAAAAGGTAGGCGTAATTACGAATGTAGATGGCATCATAGCCGACTTAAAAAAATATGTACGTATCCGCGCTAGTTTTGATCATCTAAGTGGTCTCCTCAGTGATATGAATGCTCTTACACCTGAAATGCACGCCGTTCATGGTTTTTCTGCAATAATTACAACTGTTAAAAAGTTGATAGATGTCCGTTCAATTCAGCCTAATAATCAGTTGTAGCAAAGACTAAATTTGACAGAATTATCATGCTAGAACCAGTTTAAGGTGATAAAGTGTTTTGCATTCAAAGGCGCTTATTTTTGCTAAAATTTGCACTGTCAGCATTTACAGTGATCAACTTTTTTGACCATGTATTGACCAACATAACCTATCTGTAACCTACATAGGAAAGATAGAAGTATCATGACATAATATGAAAATATGACAACCTCAAGAGAACCTTCACCCCGAAAGGAAATAATGGGGCTTCAGGTATTGTCAACCAAAAATGCCGAGGCTGAACCCTGGCTGGTTCAGCACGCGTTTGTCCCGCCGCCGGGATTCGAGTTTCTGAAGGGCTCGAATTCGAGCATCATTTATGCCAGATCAGGGACCGGGAAAACGACGATCTGTTGTGCGCTCGAAGATTACGCCCGTCGTGAACTCCTGTGCCTGCCTGTCAAATGGACACCTGATCTCACAATGGGTCCGCAAACTCCCGGCACAGAACTGGCCATGACTCAGTTCTCCAGCATCCTTTCTGCCTGCGCGCACGAGATTCTCGGTTTCCTCCCGGATGGTTCCAAAAAGCGGATCAAGGATGACAAGAGTTTTGATCTCATTGCTGAATTCCTATATCACTTTGCTCCCCGGGAAGATCAGGAACGCCTCACAAAAAAAGTTCCTGCCTCCAAGTCCTTTCTGATAAACGGCGATACAACATTCGAAGTCATTGCTACTGGATTGATCACAAATATGAAGCAAGTGGGTTTCCCCGGCGGCATCTGGATCATGGTGGACGGCTTGAACTGGAATTCAGACATCCAGAAACAGGGCACCATCAATGTGTTACAGTCGATCCTTTCCACGCTTTCATTCTTTGACATCCCCAACTTTCATTTCAAAATGGTCTTGCCCATGGAATTGGAACGAGATCTT
>JBGPNQ010000049.1:0-20901 GCA_041487615.1 Anaerolineae bacterium | reverse complement strand
TGCCCGTTTTTGTGTCTAAATTCCCTTATCCACTATAATTCTTCACACTAAAATCTGAAGACCTAAATTTATTCAATCCTAATACCCGCACTTCTCCAATCTTCCGAACAAACAAAGATGCTGAATTAACAAGAAGAATTTACAAGTCACTTCCTGTCATTAGAAACACGATTACGAAAGATAATCCTTGGAGTATGCGCTTTATGCAAGGGTTATTCAACATGGCAAGTGATAGTCGATTATTCATTGAAGAAGCAAGAACCAACTATGTGACCTTGTATGAAGCCAAATTCTTTTGGCATTTTGACCACCGATTTGGCTCTTATGGCGTAGAAGGATTAGGTCGAGGTGGGCGTGGTCTAGTTGAAATGCCTTTGAGCAATTATCAAAATCCTGATTTTTCGATTATCCCCCGTTACTGGGTCGCAAAAGAAGATGTCGAGCAACAACTGAAAAACTGGAAACCAAATCGGCTCATTGGTTTTCGCGATGTTACTAGTGCAAAACTAGAACGTTCTGTTACTTTTAGTATTTTGCCAAGAGTAGGAGTTGGTCATACCGCGCCATTAGTGTTTTTTGATTTCCAAGAAAAGGTCTCTTTAGTGACTTGTTTCTTAGCAAACGTAAACAGCCTTGTTTTTGATTTTATTGCGCGACAAAAAATTGGCGGAACACACATGACGTTTTCTGTGGTTGAACAACTTCCCATCATTCCGCCAAGAGCATACACCCCCGCCGATATTGACTTCATCGCCCCGCGCGTGCTCGAACTCGTCTACACCGCCAACGACCTGCGTCCCTTCGCGGAAGATATTTTAAATGAAACTGGGATTGAAAAATGGAATGAATGGTTTCCAGAGAACAAGATTATTGCGAATGGAGAATGGCGAATAGCGAATGGAAAAGAGCGAGCGGAGAATGGTGAAAACCACTCGCCACTCGCCGCTGACCACTCGCTTCCCTCTCCCTTCCGCTGGGACGATATCCGCCGCGCCCAACTCCGCGCCGAGTTGGATGCCTACTACGCCCGTCTCTACGGTCTCACCCGCGACGAACTACGCTATATCTTGGATCCGAAAGAAGTCCACGGCGAGGATTTCCCTGGCGAGACCTTCCGTGTGCTGAAGGAAAAGGAAGTCCGCTTGTATGGGGAGTATCGGACGAGACGTCTGGTGCTCGAGGCGTGGGATAAAATGGAAGGATGAAGGCGGAATTATGAAGGATGAAAGAAAATGACACCAGATGAATATGTTGAGCAGGTTCTTGCCAAGTACGCCGTAACAAATTTGGCAGAAATTTCTTACGGAATTCTTGAACCATATTTGCGTAATTGGGCAGGTCTTTATTTGTCCAGGACATTTATTTCTGGCTCATATGCGAAGGGGACAGCAGTAAAGGGTAATACCGACATAGATATTTTTATTTCGCTCAGGTCAAATTATCCGAATTTGAATGGAATGTATGACAGCCTATATCAATTTGCGCTGAATCACGGGTGGCTGCCGCGAAGGCAGAATGTTTCGTTGGGAATACAATACGTCGGTGCAAAAATTGACCTTGTGCCTGGACGGGTGCAAGAGGGCTATTTGAATTGGCACAGTCTTTACAAATCTAAGCAAGCGACATGGACACAGACAAATATTGATTTACAGACTGATACTGTAAGGAATTCATCACGCACCAAAGAGATACGAGCAATCAAAATTTGGAGGAACTTACACAACCTTGAGTTTCCATCCTTTTATCTAGAACTCGTTGCAATAGAAGGGCTTAAGTATCAACCCACTACAACTTTGGCGCAAAATGTATGGAGAGCATTGACCTACATTTCTCAGAACATTACCGCGGCAAGAATTGTAGACCCAGGCAATACGAACAATGTGATTTCTGATGATCTCACTATTTCACAAAAAGTAGCACTCTCTAGTACTGCGACGAACTCCTTACGAGAGTCGAATTGGGAACGAATAATTTGGTAGGAGGAATACATGCAAACAATAGTTGATTTCTTTAACCACCCTGTTTTCATTGTGTTAGGTGGCATATCCACGCTGGTTACTTTGATTGCCGTTTTATACGGTATATATCTGTTCACAAGAGGCATCTTCCCTGTTTGGTACAGGCTGGGCATTGGACTTTCAAAAAGAAAAATTGCTGTGTTTGCAGAGGCAGAATATGAAGGCTTGAAAAAGATGCTGGTGGATTCAGGATTATTTCAAAAAGCCAATGTAGTGAAGATTCTTAAGAGCGATCTCAAGACGGCAGAAAAATTTTCATTGTTTTTGGTTCATTGGAAAAGTTTTGAAGGCGAAATTGAAAAAATACTTGGTATGAAGGATGACTCTACTGCGCTCATTGTGTATGCACCACAGAGCGAAGGATTTATCGATAAGGCGATTATGGAAAAGATCAACCAAGAAAGAAATTCAATAGTTGTAAATCTTAGAGGACGTCTCTTGAATGATATTTTAGTCTGCATGATCACTACTGGAAACAAAACGAAATAATCCATCATGAACCATCATCACCGCGCCGATTTGGATACCTACTACGCCCGTCTCTACGGTCTCACCCGCGACGAACTGCGCTACATCCTAGATCCGAAAGAGGTCTATGGCGAAGATTTTCCTGGCGAAACCTTCCGCGTGCTGAAGGAGAAGGAAATCAAGCAGTTTGGGGAGTACAGGACGAGACGGTTAGTATTAGAATCTTGGGATAAGCTAGAAGGATAAGATAGCATGCCAGCACCTAACTTGCCAAACACATTGCTCAAACTTGGACTTGCGCTTGCCAAACATCACATCAAGAATGTGATTGGTGATGAAGCGTTGGAAATTGCCGCATCCACGTTGACTGATGTGGGCGGGGAAAAGGTACAAGCAAAGGTGGATTCCATTTTTGCCAGCAAAGAGGGACAAAAGGAATTGCTCAAAGCGGCAAAAGCCGCGGATAAAAGTTTCCAAAAGAAATGCAAAGATAATGATTTGCGCAGTTTGTTCGCAATGGATTATGGTGACCTTCCATCTGTACAAACTGCAATTGCAAGTTTGCCAGAAGCATTGGATGATGAAACTCTTAGAGAAGCTTTATTAAAAGCATTTAGAAACGATTCCCCAAAGAGTCTCAGTGACGATAAGATTTATGACGGCGTCAATCTTTATGTGGAGTGTCTGCAGAGCGCGCTTTTACCTGTAAAGGATTTTGGCTTACGAATTATTCACAATGCGCTAAAGGAAATAGGGAAAGATGTAAAAAACATCAAGGCTGATGTCAAGTTGCTGTTGGAGAAAACGAAAAACGAATCTCTACAGACAAAATTATTGGGAGAAATGCTATATAAAAAATTCTTTAATGCCCCCGCTATTTCAACACATATTCATACAACAACATTCAAGGCTTTGATTGACGAACGCACGCGGGATTTCGTTGGGCGCGAGTTTATTTTTACAGCTATTGAGCGACTACTCGCCGATCCGAATTTTCCTTCTGGCTACATCGTCATTCGCGGTGAGCCAGGAATTGGCAAGACTTCGCTCATCAGTAAACTAGTCAAAGACCATGGCTATGTTCATCACTTCAACATCGCCACCCAGAATATTCGTTCAACGCGCGACTTTCTGAACAACATATGCGCGCAATTAATAGTCCGCTACGAATTGGATTATGCGCTATTGCCACCAGAAGCCGAGAGAGATAGTGGCTTTTTATCCCAACTGCTGGAAAAAATTACGGCTAAATACCCAGGACAACAAATCGTCGCATTGGTTGACGCCTTGGACGAAGCTGAAGACCTTGGCTTATCGCCAACAGCGAATCGGCTCTATTTGCCATCAGCATTACCAAATGGTGCCTTCTTAATCGTTACCACGCGAGAAAAAGCTGATGAGCGGTTTGCCGTAGATCGGCGGCAGGATATATATCTGCGCGACGATGACCCACATAACTATGAGGATATACGTCATTACATTCGGAACTTCATCAAGGCACATCAAGATCAGATGACAGCACGGATTCAAAAGTGGGGAGTCATCGAAGAGGAGTTTATCAACGTCATCACCGAGAAGAGTTTGGGTAACTTCATGTACTTGGTTTATGTGCTCGGTGATATTCGTGATGGGAAACTGGGCGCAGCCAACGTGGATAACATTCGTGATTTGCCACAGGGCTTACGCGATTACTACCAGCGACACTGGCGAATAATGAAGGCGCAGGACACTGAGCGCTTCGAGCGTTATTTCGAGCCAGTCGTCTGTATGCTGGCCACTGTTCGCGAACCAGTGACGGTCTCACAATTGAAAACGTGGACGAAGCTTCCATCTCTACGCATCGTCGAAGTCGTTAAGGAATGGCGCGAGTTCCTACATAAAGATAATGGATTGCAAGATGAGGAACGGTATTGGGTGTATCACACCAGTTTTCAAGACTTTCTCAGGGATGAAGTAGGATTGACTCGTTATCACTATAGGATTGCTCAGACCGCACTAGACAAGATACGTTGGTGATATGACACAGTTGGCTGGGAAGGTGTTCAACAGGCTCAAAACTCGCCTCACAAGCTGGCTCTCTCGATTGAATGGTGAGCCAGCATCCCCAGCGTTGATATTTCCTGTTCATAAAAATGAGGACGATAACCGCGCCACGAAGTTGAATGCGGGTCCTATGCTTTCGCCGTTTACGGCTCCTCTGACTAACCCGGTAGCGAACTTAACCGAATACGAACTGCGTCATCTGCCTGCTCATCTTGAAGCCTCAGAAAAAACTAGCGAATTGAACCAACTACTGGTATTAGAAACGAGCGATCATCGAAATGCTTGGTTTCAGGCTAAAGACGCGAAGAACGATACGGCGGGTTACTTGGATGATGTGGCGCGAGCTTGGCGGTTGGTCGAAGAGGTGGGCGCAAATACACAAGATGTTGAAATGCGAAGTCGAGCAATAGGCTTGCAGTGCCGCTACGCGCTGATCAATGCGTCCATCAATAGTTTGGCAGGGAACGTCTCAGTTGAATTGCTCAGCGCTTTGGTGAACCACAACCTCTGGACTCCACATCAAGGACTGACGTATGCCCGACAGATGCCAAAGCCAGAACAACGGACGAATGTGCTAATGTGGTTGGCGCAACACCGCTCATTGGTCAATGAACGTACTTCGATACTCCGCGAAGTCCTGTCGGCAGCGCGGGCGATTCCGTATGATACGAATCGGGCCAAAGCCCTCACCGCATTGGCCCCGCATTTGACTGAGACGTTGCGGGGTGAAGCCTTGCATGAAGCGCTGGCAGTAGCAAAGACGAATTGGAACGGGTATGTAGCCTTCCACATTCCTGGAGTGACGCCACAATTGGCTAAGTTAGGCCATGCCGAGGAGGCACTGGCAGCGGTAAATGCGATTGATCGTGAGAGGGTTCGAGCCCTCGCCTTCGCCGAGTTGGCTCCGCACTTGACGGGGCCGTTACGGAATCAAGCCTTACGCCAAGCGCTGGTAGCGGCGCGGACGATTGCGGGGAATCGAGCCGACGCCCTCACCTGGTTGGCCCCACACTTGACCGAGCCATTGCGGGGTGAGGTCTTGCTTGAAGCATTGACGGCGGCGCTGGCAATTGAGCATGAGTCAGATCGGGCCGACGCCCTTATCGCGTTGTCCCCGCACTTAACCGAGCTGTTGTTGCGTGAAGCCCTGGCGGCAGCGCGGGCGATGCATTTTATGGAGTATCGAGCAAATGCCCTCACCGGGTTGGCTCCACACTTGACCGAGCCGTTGCGGAGTGAAGTCTTGCAGGAAGCCCTGACGGTGGCGCGGACGATTGATGATGAAGGGGATCGAGCCAAAGCTCTTACTGCGTTGACGCCGCACTTAGCCGAGCCGTTACGGAATAAAGCGTTGCGCGAAGCTCTGACGGTGGCGCGGACGATTGATGATGAGGGGGATCGAGCCAAAGCTCTCACTGCGTTGACGCCGCACTTGGCTGAGCCGTTGCAGCGTGAAACCTTGCGCGAAGCATTGACGGTGGCGCGGACGATTGATGATGGGGGAGATCGAGCCGACGCCCTCATCGCGTTGGCCCCACACTTGACCGAGCCGTTGTTGCGCAAAGCCCTAGCGGCGGCGCGGGCAATTAAGCGTGATAAGGACCAGGTGAAAGCCCTAACCTGGTTGGCCCCACACTTGCCTGAGCCATTGCGAAGTGAAGCCTTGCGCGAAGCCCTGGCAGCAGTGCGGCCGATAGATTCCATGGAGTATCAAGCAACTGCCCTCACCAGATTGGCTCCGCACTTGACGGAGCCGTTACGGAATGAGGCTTTGCTTGAAGCATTGACGGCGGCGTGGTGGATTACCAGTCGTTGGCATCAAGCTATAGCCCTCATTGCATTGGCCCCACATTTGACTGAGCCATTGTTGCGCAAAGCCCTGACGATGGCTCGGTCAATTGAAGTTGAGGAGGATCGAGCTGATGCCCTCGCCGCGTTGGGTCTGCACTTGACCGAGCCGTTGCGGAGTGAAGTCTTGCAGGAAGCCCTGGCAGCAGCGCGGGCGACTACCGAGGGGTGGTTTCGAGCCAACACTCTCACTGCATTGGCACCGCATTTGACCGAGTCATTATTGCAGGAAGCCGTGGCGGCGGCGCGGGCAATTGAGGTTGAGGATGATCGAGCCAAAGCTCTCACTGCGTTGGTTCCGTACTTGGCCGAGCCGTTGCGGAGTGAAGTCTTGCAGGAGGCCCTAGCAGGAGCGCTAGCGATTGGTAATGAATGGTTTCGAGCCAAAACCCTCGCCGCGTTGGCCCCACACTTGGCAGAACCGTTACGGAATGAGTCCTTGCAGAAAGGCCTGGCGGCGGCGCTATCGAATAGGGATGAGCGGACTCAAGCCAGCGTCCTCACTGAGTTGGCCCCGCACTTGACCGAGCCGTTACGGACTGAATCCTTGCGTAAAGCCGTGGCGGCGGCACAAGCAATTGAGCATGAGGATGCTCGAGCCGAAGCTCTCACTGCATTGGCCTCGCACTTGACCGAACCATTGTTGCGCGAAGCCCTGGTGGTGGCGCGGGCGATTCAGGATGAGAAGCATAGAACCAAATCTTTCACCTCGTTGGCCCCGCCCTTAGTAGAAAATTTGTCTTCCGCTCAACTCCGTTCTCTTTGGCATGAAACCATCCACATCTTAGCTGCACGCAGCCGCAAGGACTTGCTATCGGATCTACCAGCACTGCTTCCGGTCATCGTCAAACTTGGGAGGGGTGAGGCAGTGGTTGAAATTGCACATGCTGTTGAGGATATAGGCCGCTGGTGGCCGTGAATGTGAACAGACAAAGGATGAAGGCGTAAAGATGAAGGATGAAAGTTGCGTTGTTTGCAGTGAAGATTTCCCCGAGGAGACGTTCCGATGGCTGAAGGAGAAGGAAATCAAGCAGTTTGGGGAGTATTGTACGCCAAGATAAGTGGGGCATGCCGCCACAAATCTGCCCTGCTGTGGGTCAGATTGTATAATCGTCGCCTCCGATTGCAGTCCACGAGGAAACTCCATGATCCTTGCCACATTATGCTATCTCAAACATAATGGATGTACCCTGATGGTGCATCGCAATAAGAAACCCAACGACATCCACGACGGCAAGTGGAACGGGTTGGGTGGAAAGTTCGAGGCTGGGGAAACGCCTGAGGAGTGCGTCCGCCGCGAAGTCCAGGAGGAATCGGGGCTCGTCATCCAGAATCCACATTTGCACGGGTTGTTGATGTTCCCGGAGTTCAAAGGCAACGATTGGTACGTCTTCGTCTTCACGGCGACCGACTTCAGCGGGGAGTTGATTGATTCTCCCGAAGGAGACCTTGAGTGGATTCCCGATGAAAAGCTGCTCAACCTAAACCTGTGGGAGAGCGATCACATCTTTTTTCAGTGGATTGAAAGTGAAAAATTCTTCTCAGCAAAGTTCCAGTATGACGGGGATGTGATGAAGGGGTATGAAGTAACCTTCCCGACAAGCGAAGTATAATCAACGCATGTCAGTCCTTTCAGGCAGGCGCATTGTCCTTGGGGTGACGGGTTCCATTGCTGCATACAAAGCCGCGGATCTTGCCTCCAAACTGACGCAGGCGGGCGCGCAGGTGGATGTCATTCTCTCAAGTTCAGCCGAAAAATTTATTACACCACTCACATTCCAATCCGTGACAGGCCGGCGCGCATTTGTGGATTCGGATCTGTGGGGCAGTGAAGCGCACGTTTTGCATGTGGGGCTGGGTCACACGGTGGACCTGCTCATCATCGCCCCATGCACGGCAAACACAATGGCAAAACTCGCTCACGGAGGGGCGGACACACTGCTAACTGTCACCGCGCTGGCAGCAAATTGCCCGTTGCTGATTGCTCCCGCGATGGATGGTGGCATGTTCGACCATCCTGCCACGCAGGAGAACCTGGATACATTGAAAAAGCGCGGTGCCATCATTGTCGGACCTGCAGAGGGACATCTTGCATCGGGACTCACCGGACCTGGACGCATGCTCGAGCCGATGGATATTTTGGGATATGCCCGACTCGCTCTCGCACAGAACGGTTTGCTGGCGGCGAAAAGAGTCCTGGTCACCGCGGGTGGAACTCAGGAACCGCTCGACCCCGTCCGCGTGCTGACAAATCGCTCCTCGGGTAAACAGGGATATGCCATCGCCCAAGCTGCATTGGACGCGGGTGCGCACGTCACATTGATCACCACACCCACTGCGTTGACTCCTCCAATTGGCGCACATGTAATAAATATCGAAACTGCTAGGCAAATGCTGGATTGTGTCCTGGCTGAATCAGCAGACAGCGATGCGCTCGTCATGGCGGCCGCGGTGGCTGACTTTCGCCCGAAGCAGATAGCGAAGGATAAGATCAAAAAAGAGGGCGGGATTCCAAAAGTTGAGCTTGAAACGACGGAAGATATTCTGAAAACGGTACACAACGAGCGGCTTGCCGCGAAGCGGGAGCGGCGGCTCGTCGTGGTGGGGTTTGCCGCGGAGTCGCGCGATCTGCTGGAAAACGCGACAGTTAAGTTACAATCCAAAGGTTTGGATTTCATTGCCGCCAACGACATCTCTGCCGAGGATGCAGGCTTTGCAGTTGAAACGAACCGCGTTACACTTTTATTTGCAGACGGTCGCAAAGAATCGCTGCCACTCATGAGCAAGAACGAAGTGGCCGAAACAATCATCGAACGACTTGCGGCACTGCTGGAGTAATCATGCGTATTCTTGTTATTTCTGACATCCATGCCAACTACACAGCTTTGGAAGCAGCACTCAACGACGCGGGGCGGGTGGACGAAACCTGGTGCCTGGGCGATCTCGTGGGATATGGGCCCGACCCGAATGCAGTGCTGGAACAGATGCGTGAGATTCCCAATCTCACCTGCATTCTTGGCAATCACGATGTGGCCGTGATCGGCAAGATCCCCTTTGAAGCGTTTAATGGGGATGCACGTCGCACACTGGAATATCATGAACGTGTTCTGACCGCGGACAACATGGATTTCCTGCGTTCACTTTCCTCGAATTTGAAAGTGCGCGAGGATGCGAGCCTCGTACATGGCAGCCCGCGCGATTCGGTCTGGGAATATATATTGAACACGCTGTCGGCGCGCTTGAACTTTGACCATTTCACCACGCCCTGGTGTTTTGTAGGGCACTCGCATTTGCAGTGCATGTTCCAACTGGATGAAGGGACCGATCGTGTCAACCTCAAGCCGATCAGAGTTGGCGAGCCGATCAAGCTGGAACCGAGGCTGATCGCCAACCCCGGATCCGTCGGCCAGCCGCGCGACCGCGATCCGCGCGCCGCGTATGCAATCTATGACAGCACCGCCAAGACGTGGGAACCTCGTCGTGTTGCTTATAACATTCCGGAGGTTCAGCAGCGCATCCGTGAGGCCGGCCTGCCGGAGAAACACGCGGTGAGGATTGCAGAGGGGTGGTAAGACCCCCTCCGCCCTGCGGGCACCTCCCCCAAATACGCAAAGAAAAAGTTGAAATAATTATTCAGATTTACCATGGCGGATTTGGGGGAGGCTGGGTGGGGGTCAGGGAACATTTACAGAACAGGCATCGTCCTTCGGGTGAAATCATCGTACATTCGTGAAGGAGAAGAAGACATGAAACGCACACTATTTATCATCCTCGGCGTGGTTGCCGTGTTCCTGATCATCGGTTTTTCGTTTGCCGGTATGGCAGGACAGCGAGCCGCGATGCAAAATTCATACCTTGTCTCACCGGGATTTGGTGGAGGCGCTTCGCCTGTGGAAGCTCCGCCTGCTGCTCCAGCTCCTGCCTATGATGCCTCAGGAAATCTTCTTGCAGATGAAGCAGCCCGGTCAACGGTCAGTAATTCTGTCGAGCCCGCTGCTCAGGAGCGACTGGTCATCGAGAATGCAGATCTTGCGATTGTGGTCAAGGATCCCAAGGCTCGCATGGCTGAGATCAGCAAACTCGCGACCGATATGGGCGGATATGTGGTCTCCTCCAATATTTATCAATCCAGTTCGGCCACAGGCAAGCAAGTACCCGAAGCGACCGTGGTTGTCCGCATCCCGGCAGAGAAGCTGGATGAGGCGCTGGCCAAGATCAAGGAAGGCGCGGTGGAGGTTCAAAACGAAAATCGCTCCGGGCAGGATGTGACCAACGTCTATGTGGACTTGCAGGCACAGCTTAAGGCCAAGCAGGCTGCAGATAAAAAACTGCTCGAGATCATGGACAAGGCCGAAAAATCGGAAGATGTGCTCGCAATCTATTTGCAGGTGCAATCCGTCGAAACCGAGATCGAACAACTCAAGGGACAGATCAAGTATTACGAAGAATCTGCTGCGCTCTCGTCTGTCAGTGTTCGCTTGATCGCCGAAGAAGGAACACAACCCATCGAGGTCGGCCCGTGGAAACCTCAGGGCGCGGCGAAGGCTGCGGTGGAGGATCTGATCCGCTTCGTGCAGAACTTTAGCGAATTCCTGATCCGCTTCGTGATCTTCACCCTGCCTGCACTGATCCTGATCGCCATTCCGTTGTTGCTGGTCTTCCTGGGTGGACGTGCAGTCTATCGCAGGTTTCGGAAGGCAAATGTCAGTGTGGAGGAGAAGGAAGTCAAGAGTGAGAAGTAGGAAGTAAAGAGTTAAGTAGGCCTGACAGGTTTGGCTCTCTCCACTTCATTTCGGGAGTGCTTCGCAAAAACCTGTCAGGTCTTTTCATTTGTATTTATAATTTCCCCATCATGGAAAAACTCGTTCAAGACGCCGGGACATTGTTCAACCTTCACATCACCGGGCGGCAGGTGATGTTGTTTACCGCTTTTGAAAAAGAACTGTTGGAGTGGAATCAAAAGTTCAATCTGACCGCAATACGAGATGCAGAGTCCATTCGCACGAAACACTTCCTCGATTCATTATCCTGTGTCCTGGCCTGGAAAGGGACGCCACCAAATCATCTCATTGACGTGGGAACCGGCGCAGGGTTTCCGGGTATTCCTCTCAAGATTCTTTATCCAAATCTGAAGTTGACACTGGTCGAATCGGTCGGCAAGAAGGCCATGTTTTGCCAGCATGTTGTCCGTGTGCTGGGATTGGAACACGTGGATGTCATTCAGGCCCGCGCCGAGGAATTGGGGCAGGATGTGGGCCACCGCGAAAAATATGACTGGGCGGTGGCGCGCGCCGTGGCCAATCTCAACGTATTGAGTGAATATCTCATCCCGCTTGTTCGCGTGGGTGGGACGATGCTTGCCCAAAAAGGCGAAAGCGGACCCGCCGAGGCGCAGTCCGCCGAGAAGGCGATGAAATTACTGGGTGGGAAATTGAAGCAATTGATCCCCGTGAATTTGCCGGGCGTGGCAGATGACCGTTATCTCATCCTCGTGGATAAGGTTGCGGCGACACCACCTAAATATCCGCGCAAGCCAGGGATACCGGCCAAGCAACCGTTATAAATTTGTAGGGATGGGCAGCTGCCCATCCCTACAAATTTATTAACAAGATTCCTCCACTATCGTGATCCTGTCTTCCTTGTTGGGGATAATGCACAGGAATTCGAATTGTTCCTCCCCAGTATTTTCATACGAATGGATCGCACCCTCGGGGATGAAAACCACATCTCCTGTTTTGACGTGATACGTCTCGTCAGCGATGGTGATGGTCGCTTCTCCGCGCAGGACGTATTGTTCATGTTCAAGTGTATTCGTGTGGCGTGGCATCCCGCCCCCTTTTTGCATGGAGAATTTGCGCAGCGCGAAGTTCGGCCCTTCTTGTGAAGAGATCAGGACCTGAATGGTTGTGTCTTTTCCGGCAGCGACATTCTTTGCTTCGACATCCGTTGAATGTTTGATGGGCATAAAAAACTCCTTTTTACGAGGAGATTGCTTCGGGCTGTCGCCCTCGCAATGACATTATGAAACTTACGGTATCTTCGTATTCGTGGGCCAGGGCGTGTACGTCGGCGCGATGGGCAGGGACCGGGTGGGCGTGAATGTCAATGTTGGGAGTGAAGTGTTCGTGGGTGACGGAGTCGCTGTCAACGTGGTAGTGGGAGAAATTGTCTGGGTGGGAGTGACTGCGTTTCGCCTCAGTAGGCCCAGGGTCAGAATGGAGGCCGTGAGGAGGATGAAGATCAAGCCCACCACACCTCCGATGATCCACGGAAACCAGTCTGTTTTTCTACTCTTTTTTTTAACCACGAGTTTGAAATCAGACGGGACCGAGATCAAAACGACAGTGATATTATCATGCCCGCCGCGCGAGTTGGCGAGATCGATCAAGGCCCGCGAGGCTTCCTTTATGCTGGGTTTCGTGCGGACGACTTCAAGAATCTCGTCGTTCCATACAAGGTCGGTAAGACCATCGCTGCACAACAGCAAAACGTCGTCGGGCAGAAGTTGCACTCCTTGATTTGCTTCGGCATGCTGGTCGCCCTCGCCGAAAACCTTCAAACGAAAATCGGGTTCCGGCGCTTCAGGGGAACCGAGATAACGACGGATGACATGGACATTGGGATGCTCACGCGCCAGTTCGGGTGTGAGAATGCCCTTATCGATGGCCTCCTGCACCCAGGAATGGTCCACGGTAAGCTGTTGGATGCGTCCCCCGCGCATCAGGTAAATTCGTGAGTCGCCTACATAGGCCGTGTAGAGTTTGTCGCCGATGATCCACGTAATGGCACATGTCGCCCCCATACCTCGCAGATTTTCGTTGGATGCAGAGTGAGCGGCAATCGCGTCGCTTGCTTCGGTCACCGCGTTTTCGATCGTCTGGCGGATCTGGCGGGCATCGCTCTTCGCCACAACCTGCATGATGTGATTCACCGCCAATTCCGCGGCCACCTCTCCAGCGCGGTGACCCCCGATCCCATCGGCCAGGACAGAAAACAGGACGGGCATCCTGTCTTCCTCATCGAGCACAAACGACGCCACGGCATAACGGTCTTCATTGTTTTTGCCCGTCATGCCCGCATGGGTCTGTGCTTCGACGTTCAAATGAGCGCGCTGTGTGCGGATCATAAAATGGACTTATTTCTTCGTGACGACCTTCGGCTCGGACTCAGCTGGAGGCAGGCTCAGGTCAAAGCGGTATGCCAGTTGCCCGAAGTGAATCCGGTCTCCATGCGCCAGACGGAGACCCTCGCGCGTGATCGGTTCATAATTCACCCACGTGCCTGCAATGGAGCCATGATCGTAGATGATGAAATTTCCATCCTCTGTTTGTTTGATGCGTGCGTGAAGCGGCGAAATGGATGGGTCATCGAGCACACGCTTCGATTGTACCGGGTCTGTGCCAAACGTCATATCCTTTTCAGCAAGCGGAATGGGTACTCCGCTGGCCGGTTCGCCACCATTGGTCAAACGGATGAGATAAGCAGGCGCATCATTCATGCGCGTCGCAGATTTGGGCTGCAATTTCTCTATCATCTTACGCGGCTGCGTCTTTGACTTTTTCATCGCGGATGCAGAGGGTTCGGTCGCCGCGCTGACGGGTTGGGTGAGCGGGTCTTCAAGGTGTTGACGCCTTTCCTTGCGCCGTCGGAAGAGAACGATATTCGTGCGTCCTCGCAACAGGATTCCCAGCAACAGAAAGCCGGCCAATCCAATGGCTCCCAACACGATATAGGAACGATAACGACCGAATAACGCACGGATGCCGTGCGGTGGCTGGATCACGGTCATGGTGACGGGAATGCTCATGCTCGATTTGGTCAGGCCGAGCGCATCCTCCGCTTTGACAATGATCTCATGTTGGCCACTGATTTCATACGTGCTGAGGTCCCAGGTGAATTTTTCAAAGGGCTTGGAAGTATTCTCGTCAACCTCCTGGCCATCCACATAGAGCGCAGTGCGCTTCAACTCACGCGGATGCCCATCGGGGAATTCAACGATGATCTCGATGGGTTGTTGCGCGGGCGTTAGTTCCTGCGCATACGGATCATCTGCAGGCGCCGTGCGCGTGATCTTCAATGGCGGTGAGATGAAGATTGGGTTGGGCGGCTGGATATCCACGTTGAAGGATTTGTCCAGGGCGGGGATCTTTCCATCCGCAGTGTCGACATACAGACCCACGGTGTGGTCGCCAGCTGAGGTAAGGATGGATGTATACGTCAGTGAATAGATATGCCGCAGTGAAGCAAAATATGCATTTGGGTCGGGAAATGTCTCCGTCCCGGAAAAAGCAAAGAACGATCCGTTCGTCTGTTGCGCCAGCATCTTGAACGCGTTTGCGCTGGGAGAGTTGAATTGCATATCTGCATCCACGAACCAGATGAAGATACGCACTTTCGTGTCGATCGCGCGCTGGATAAGTGGAGCGATCGTATTGTCGATGTTCGGATCATCCATGTGCGACGTGATGAACAGGATGGCGCGTTTCATTCCCGATTGCAGCGCGGGTGAATTGACTGTATCCAACGAAATTGTTAGTGATTGTAGATTGGGAGTTGTTGTACGAAAATCGGGCTTGAAGGAGTTCAGACTCACGAACCAGTCCTTCGCCGCGGCGTGACTGATCAACGAACCCGACAGTGAAACGAGACTCAAATCATCCTGCGAACCGGTGGGTTGGGCATTGGCCCAGGTACCGAGCGCTTCCACAACGCGGGTGAAGCGCGCCACGCCGCTCGCATCGCGCACTGCCAGCGCAGGGCCCGGATTGATCCCCACGACGATCTGGACTGGGACAGCATTCTCAGTTAATGTGTCAACCATGCGCGGCTGGCTGTCTTCATAGACTGTGACCGAGGCAGGTTTCAATCCCGCCATGAACTCACCGTTGGCATTAAATACGTCCACGAGCGCGGTGACCTTCGGGAATCCCTGCGTGTCGATGGCGGTAATTTCCGCGTAGGCGGCGGTCTGGGCGCGCACAAAGATTTGGGGCGCGGCGAGCAGGCAGACGCCGAGAAGGAACGTGAGAGTCCTACGCATGCGGTGAGGAAATCATGGTTTTATCCCCAGCATCCAGGCTTGGCGGAGTTCCACTCTCGGGTGTTACGTTATCGTTGGTATCAGGTTTTTTCGTCAAACGCATATACGTCAATGTCCAGGCGGATTCGGTGTACGAGATGATGATCCCGTTCAATAACCACGACACCGGAATGTAAAGGCAGATACAAACGCCAGCAAAGATCAGTGGTGTCCAGTTTTGTTGATTACCTGCCACAAAAGCAATGGCCGCCGGGACCACAACGATGAAGACCGGAATGGCGATAATGAAACCAACTACCAGACCGATCACACCCAGGATGATCGCCATGATGATGATCGGACCAAGATTGCTGCGGAAGATATCCCAGCCACGGCTGATGGATGGGAGTACCGGGGAGTCTTCCAGCACGATCACCCTCTCGGCCTGACGGACGATCATACCGATGACAAATCCGACCGGGATCAACAGGCAGACGCAACCTATCAAGAGGGGAATCATCCCGAAGAAGCCCACCGCCGACGTGTCACTGCCCCGGCTCATGGATATGGCAAACACCACAAGGCCCGCGACCAATGCTCCGATCAGGATCAGGAACGGTAGACTCACAATAATCGACAGGCCAAAGAGGCGCCAGAAATAGGGCATGCTCTCGCTGAAAAGCTGGCCGAAGATCATATGTTCCGTGCCGCCTTCCGCCTGCCACGTGCCGCGTATCAAACCGATCCTGCCGATCGTCCCCAGAAAAATCACGATGATCCAGAAAATACAGACAACTGCGATGGCAATGGCGATAAAGGCAGTTGCGTGTTGAGCAATATTCTCGAACAGGCGCTCCCATTGCGGCGGCAGATTGGTGGGTCCGGTGCCAACACCGTTATTGCCACCACCGCCACCATTACTTCCTGAATTGAATCGGCCACCTCCCTGGCTGCAGCTTGCCAGCATGCCAAAGATCCACAACACTTTATGCTTCCAAATAATCTGCCATGCACGAGATAGGACTTCACCAAAATTGAAATTCATGTTGACTCCTTTTATGATGCTGCTTCCTGCAATGTAGGTTGGGGGCTGTTGCTTGTCCGGGTCACGCGAAGATAAGTGATTATCCATCCCGATTTCATTAGTGTCATCACTCCACCTTCAATCAACAAAAAGAATGGCAAAAACACAATCATGAAAAGACCACCAATAATTAGTAGGGTTCTTCCAACCTCTCTTGTTTCAAACGCAAAAGGCAAAAAGAACAATGGGAACATGAATGGCATCGTTACAAAACTGGAAAGCATCCTCGCTCCAAAATAAAATACCAATCCAACAATGATAAACGCAAAGATATTTTTCTTGAACAACTGCCAGCTGTGTTTTGCAGCATCCATGACTTTCATATTATCGACCACGACAGCAGTCAATGCCTGTTCCATCCAAACGTACCAGACCAACATGAGCGGATATTGCAGGAATAGAAACGGAAGCACACAAATCATTGCAAGTCCAAAGGTGACAACCGACAACAACATTGCCAACCCATAAAATAGAACGAGAAGCAGCGTTATCCCACCACCAAACAACGCCATTGTTCCCAAATAACGCCAAACGCAAGGATAACTTTCACGGATCAATTCGATGAAGGAGCGTTTTCCTGCCTCCCTTTCAGCGTATAAAATACCCTTTGTGAGCGCGGCATTCAGCAAGGCTCCAACAGGGTAAATCACAAGGAGAAATAAAATGCTCCCACCCATGAACAGAAGAAGAACAAGCCCATCGTCAATATTTTGATCCCAGGCAATATCGGCAATCATTGGAACAAGCATTATAGGTATAAGAAGAAAACTTACAAGCATCAACACAATGCTAATTATCCACAACGATTTGTTCTTCCACGAAACCTGCCATGCACGACTTAAGACCTCCCCAATATCAATGTTCACAGTTCCTCCTCAAATCAAAAATCTGAAATCGCAAATCGTAAATCGCTACTCCCATTCGATGGTCGCGGGTGGCTTGCTGGTAATATCATACACGACCCGATTGATTCCGTCTACTTCGTTCACAATTCGGCTGGAAATCCTCGCCAGCAGGTCATGTGGCAGGCGCGCCCAGTCGGCGGTCATGAAATCCTCCGTAGTCACCGCCCGGATCGCCGCCGCCTCCTGGTACGTGCGCTGGTCGCCCATCACACCCACCGACCGCACGGGGAGCAGCACTACAAACGCCTGCGACGTCTCTGCTTTCTTGCCTAAAAATCCAGCTTTGGACAATTCTTCGATCAGGATGGCGTCCGCCGCCCGCAAACGGGAGGCGCGTTCGCGCGTCACCTCCCCGAGACAGCGCACGGTCAAGCCGGGACCCGGGAACGGCTGCCGCCAAACCAGCTTCTCAGGCAGCCCGAGCGCCTCGCCGACGGCACGAACTTCGTCCTTGAACAGATAGCGCAGCGGCTCCACGAGTTCAAACTGCATATCTTCAGGCAGCCCGCCAACGTTGTGATGAGACTTGATCTTCTGCGCTTTATTGCGGTCAGGTGCGGACGATTCCACCACATCCGGATAGATCGTCCCCTGCACCAAAAACCTTGGCTGACCGAGCTGCTTCGCCTGCGCTTCGAACACGCGGATGAATTTCTCACCAATGATCCTTCTCTTTTGTTCCGGGTCTGTTACACCTGCCAGCGCGGACAAAAACTCATCGCTCGCATCGACAGTGACCAATTCAGAATGTAAATTATCCCGGAACGCGGAAGCAACCTGCTCTCCTTCATTCATACGCAATAAACCTGTATCCACAAACACCGCGATGAGCTGATCGCCAACGGCCTTATGGACAAGCGCCGCCGCGACCGACGAATCGACCCCACCCGAGACCGCGGCAAGGACGCGCTCATATCCAACTTGTCTTCGGATTCGTTCCACTGCATCGTCAATAATCGAGTTGGGATTCCAGTTTGGTTTGACACCGCAAATGTCCACGACAAAATGTTGTAGCAGCTTTTCACCATTGGGTGTGTGATGCACTTCGGGATGAAATTGCACGCCAAAATATTTGCGCTTCATATCGCCCATCGCTGCAAATGGACTGTTGCCACTGCGCGCCAGCGCGATGAAACCCTCGGGGAGTCGGGTAATACGGTCGCCGTGCGACATCCATACCTTGGAGAGAGCAGAGAGCAGGGGAGTAGGGGTTAGAGATTCAATCTCGGCATGGCCATATTCACGGCTGGTGGATGGATATACTTCGCCGCCGAGAGCGTGCGTGAGGGCTTGCATGCCATAACAAATTCCGAGAATGGGAAGCCCCGTCTTGAAAATAAAATCTTGAACGTAAGGCGCGTTCTCTTCATAAACAGAACGCGGTCCGCCTGAGAGGATAAATCCCTTCGGCGCAATGGAGAGGATCTTTTCCATCGGCGCGTCCCAGGGAAATAACTCGCAATAGACCTGCGCTTCACGTACGCGCCGCGCGATGATCTGCGCATATTGAGAACCGAAATCAAGGATGGAAATGGAGTCCATAATATTCCCTCACCCCAACCCCTCCCCCTCAGGGAGAGGGGCAAGGGGTGAGGGCGAAACAAGATGAAAATGCAATTGTGGAAAATCCTGATATTCCCCGCCGTTGACGATCAAACGATACGCCGAAAGATGGAATTCATCCACGAGACTTTGGACGGTGGAAAACAAGTCGCTGAGGAAAGCCGCATCGTTTGAATCAAATTCCTTCAATGAAGCGACAGCCTTCTTCGGCACAAGCAACACGTGAAACGTATACGATGGCTTTGGATGATAAAACGCCAGCAACGTCTCTGTCTCGCGCAATCGATGTACGGGAATGGCAAAGCTCATATGGGCGAATATCCATCCAGTGATCGGAGTAACAAACCAAAGAAAATTGCGGAGCATTGAACTTACCAATTACCAAGCACGTGTTACCTAATCGTAGTTCGTAATTGCTACTTATCTACGGCTGCCCAAACACGACCTTGTCATCTTCCATCGCCGTGATGCACGCCAGTGAATGGATCGGCACGTCGAGCGTCTTCAAAGCATCGCGCCCACCTTCGAAGAGCTTCTCGATCAGCGCGCCGATGCCAACAATCCTGGAACCTGAGGCCTCTGCAAGGCGTGCCAAACCTAAAATCGTTTGTCCACTGGCAAGGAAGTCGTCGATGATCAACACCCTTTCATTGTTCGCTAGATATTCAGGCGAGACGATCAATTCCACCATTCGTCCCTTCGTGTGCGAAGGAGCCAGAGTTAAATACACTTGATCGGGCATCGTGATCGGTTTGGTCTTGCGCGCATACACCACCGGCAAACCGAGATGAATGGCAGTCATCAGGGCCGGCGCAATGCCTGAGATTTCCGCGGTCAATATTTTGGTCGCGTGAACCGACGCGAAAAGCCCGGCAAATTCCCGTCCGCAGGCATCCATTAAAAGGGGGTCAACTTGATGATTCACGAAACTGTCCACTTTCAAAATTCCCCCACCGAGAACCCTGCCATCGCGCAGGATACGTTCCTCGAGTTCCTTCACATACGCCTCCATGACCAGCCAAATTTTGGTCATTGTACCACCCCCTCCCCAGCCCTCCCCCAATTTCCAACGAACTTCAGTCGGAAATTGGGGGAGGGTGCCGAAGGCGGGTGAGGGTATGTTAGAATCTTCACCCGTGAACGAAAAGCCTGCTTTGATTCTTGCATCCAACTCACCGCGCCGCCACCAACTGCTTGCCCTCACGGGCTTGCCTTTTGACGTTTCCGTCGCGGATGTGGATGAGACTGAATTTCCGAACGAACAGCCTGCAGATTACGTCTTAAGGCTTGCCGAAACAAAAGCACGCGCGGTGAAAGCAAATACAGCCCAATTTGTCCTCGCAGCAGATACCACGGTTGTCGATGGTTCGGACATTCTAGGCAAACCAAAGCATGATGCGGAAGCAGTCGCCATGCTAACGCGCTTACGCGGGCATACCCATCAAGTCTACACTGGGGTCGCCCTGCTTCGTCAAAGCGATGGACTCCTCCTCAAGGACCTTTGCATCACAGATGTGCCCATGCGCGATTACTCCGATGAAGAGATTCGGGCCTACGTTGCTACAGGTGACCCGCTCGATAAGGCTGGTGCGTATGCAATCCAGCATCCGCAATTCCATCCCGTTGCCTATATGAATGGTTGCTATGCCAGTGTGATGGGGCTCCCATTATGTCATATGGTCCGCATTTTGCGGGAAATGGGCATCACACCAAATGCAGATGTGCCTGTCAACTGTCAGCAATTGCTGGAATATGAATGTCCTGTGTACGAAAAGATATTGAGTGGTGAAATGTAAAAGAATAATGTCATTGCGAGCGGAGCGAAGCAATCTCCGATTAAACGACAGAAGTCTTTCGACAAGCATTCGACCTTAAACGTGAGATTGCTTCGTCGCAGCGAACGCTCCTCGCAATGACAGTTCGCAAACATTGAAAGGCAGAGCATGAAATTTC
>JBGPNQ010000048.1:0-20928 GCA_041487615.1 Anaerolineae bacterium | reverse complement strand
CGCAGTTCGCAATCTAGCGGAGATTCGTTCGGGTTGCAGGATTTCCGGTCCGCGCGAAATGGAGAGAGGACCGCCGCCGCGTTGAACCCACCCCTTACGGCAAGGCTCTTGCGCGAGAACGATCCCTGATAGTAATCGATGGTCGGTTGGAGATGGGAATATTCCGTGCCGAGACTAAACTCTCCGGGCTTGTCGAATGCTGACATGAAATACGAGGAAACATTCTGACAATCACCGATAATGGAGAAATGCGTCGGGTCGTCCCCCAGATACAAGCCATACTCGTAAATCGCGCGTGCACGCTTGCTGATGCCGGTCGGCACCACAGGGAATTGCATCCACGCGTCTTGAGGAAGGAAATCCTTTCGCTCCGGAGTCGCGATGGGCGCGGGTGTGGCGGTTGGGGCCGCGGGGAGATCCGCTTGTTCGAAAACGGGAGCCGTTGCCGGCTGGGAGGGAAGCGGTTCTTCCGTCCGAATGGGACGGATCGGTGTGGACGGCTGTTCTGCTGAACAGGCCGCAAGCACAGCCATCGTCACGGCTATCAATAAGAATCTACGCATGAATTACTCCTGCACTGCCAGACGCATGGCTTCGAGAACCTGCAAGGCAGTGAGATTTCGGACCGGCCAGGCGCGCTGTAGTTTTTCGGGTTCGTCAAAAAAATTGGATCCAAATGTGAGATGCGCTCCGTCCCCCTGCAATCCCTGCCCGGGCAGCGACTGTACTGCTGCCCAGAAATTCCAGACCGGCAGATGATATTCCACGGCCAGTCTGGCAATGGTCAGGTTGATGCTTTCATCGCCTTCGAGGTTATCGGCTTTGGTGACGAGGATGGGGATGATATTTTGCGACAATGTGTATTCGATGATCTCATGCATTTTCGGCGCGAACTGACTGAGTTTATGCACGTCATTTGTGCCCAGGGCGATGATGGCGAACGCGGAATTGTGAACGCGATACTCGCAGCCCAGCGGCGTCTCGCCCTTTTCGCAGGCTTTCGGGTCCGCCCAAAGCGGCGTCAGCACCGTGGAGGCAGTCGCACCGCGCAGGGCGGCATAACTCTTATATCCCAATGAGGGGTTGAAAAAGTCAATGGTTTCCTGCAAGCCAGCATACGGACCCAGGTTGTAAAAACGGTCGCCTTTCGAGAAGTCCTTCAGGAACCAGTCCGATGAGCTTTCGCAATCGCCCACCACCGAAACGGTGTGGGCGTCACGTTTCATTTCCTGGCCGCGCGGATAGACATCGAGCATTTCCGGGCTGAGCGCGGGAATCACCGGCCAGCTTTTCCAGTCGCGGGCGGTCAGTTGAGGAGATGTGTCGGTAGGCGAGGGAGCACTTGTCGAAACGGGGGACATAGTCTGGGTCGCAGACACGATCGTTGCCTGGTTGTGAATAAGGTTTTCCGTTGCGGCAGGGGATTGTGTTGCCTGTGCTGTTGAACAGGCAGAGAGCCAGATTATGATTAATAGAAGGAAGGATATTTTTTGTATCACGTTTATTTACAAGTCTGTTGAATTGCCGCAGCGACTTTGTCTGCAAGCAACGATTCTCCGTAGAGAGTCATGTGCACACCGCTATTCGTAAATTGATCCATCGGGACAAGGTTCCAAAGATCGACATACTTCCATCCATTCGCAGCGCTGCGCTCATTCAATAACTGGCGATATTCATCGTACGCCCAACGCGGATAGAAAAAATTATATCGGATGTCGCTATTGAGCCCGTTGCTGACCAGGATCGGTTCGTTGACCAGTATTGTGGGAACATGTGCCGCGGACATGCCGGCATCCAGGATATCGAATGAGAGGACGTCCTGCAGAGAGACATCCTGCGTAAGCTCATGGAATCGGTTGTCGGCATCCAGGTCGATTTGGGCATGCTCGTAGTTTTTCGGATAATACTGGTCAACTCCCGTGGCTGCCCAGAGCAGGCCGTCAATTTGAAGCTGAAAAAGGTTGGCAATCTGACGCCTGCGACTCACGAACGTCTGCTCCCAGTTTGACGGCCTGGGCAACGCCGGATCCTTCGGGTCAAGGTTCAAATGATATTTTGCAATAACCTCACGAATGCGCTCCGGGTTGTTTGCCACAAGCGGCGAACCAAACTGCTTCTCCTTTGGCAGCGATTCAAGTGTTGTCAGCCAGACCACCATATCGGGCCGGTATTGCAGTGCCTGATCGAGAATAAGCACTTCCTGGGCAAGTGAGATGTAGGGATAGCCCAGATTATAGACTCGCACGATTCTGCCACACGCTCTGATGGCTTTTGTATTTAATTGTCCTGCGAGAGTTTGTTCGGGCGTGAGCAATGTGCCCCACACGGACGAGTCACCGATCAGCACGATGCGATATTCGTCCGCAGCTTTCTTTGTACCGTCGATGATGTGTGAAGAAAACATCGCGTCGATATCAAAGAGACTTAAGTTATACGCTTCACGTTTTTCGCCAAAGGGAAATCGTTCGCGCCCGGGAAAGATGGAATTGTATAAAGTGATTTTCCCAAGCGAAACATCTTTGATGGATATGAATGCAAAGTTGAACAACACGAGCAGCAGTGTGGCTTTGAGAAGAACTACAAAGAGTCGAATGCGTGGTTTGTTTTGCATGGTTCTTTGTCATGCTGAGCGTAGCGAAGCATCTCTGCCACAATGGTGAGACTCTTCGCTACGCTCACACCGTCCGTGCCGCGAGCACATCGGTGCGAGACGGCATCGTCGCGATGCCCTTTGGGAGAGTGACATATCCTGGTTAATTATGAGAGCCCAAACAATTTCCTAAACACAATCGATGAAAGGGATGGACTGCTCAGTGCAAAGAAGACCCATCCCAGTGTGACGAAGTGAAACGTGAGCAGAACGCCGCCGATCTGCAACGCGGATTGTAAACGCGGGTTGTTTATATTCATTCGAGTTTTGGCAAAATCACTCCAGCGGTTCTGGAGGAAGAGTCCGAGTCCGTGCCACAGACCCCAAAAGATGAAATTGATCGTCACGCCATGCCACAAACCGATGACCAGCATAGTGGCAAGTTGACCGATGAGTATCATCCCCCAGGCAGGGATGGATTTGTAAGCACGAATCCAGCGGTTGAATGGATTGAAGAAATACGAACGAATCCATTGGGTCAACGTCATGTGCCAGCTGTTCCAGAATTGGGCCAGGTTGGGTTTCAGGTAGGGCGCGGCGAAGTTCTCGGGAAGCTTGATTCCAACCAGACCCGCAATCCCAATGGCAATATCTGTGTAACCGCTGAAGTCGAAATAGATTTGAAAGGCATAGGCATACAGGATGATCCACATCCAGCCCGTAGTGCGGACCTGTGTGGCAAGAGCGTCATTGAGAGCGATCCATGCCAGCACGTCAGCGATGACAAATTTCTTGAAGAGTCCAATCATAAGCCGCTGACCTGCGAACAAGGTTTCATCCTGCGTGAGCCTGAACTCTTTTCGCAAGTCCTGCGCGAAGCGTTCGGCGCGGTCAATGGGACCGGCCACAAGCGATGGGAAGAACACAACGTATGTGGCGAATTCGGCGAGCGAAAGCTCGGGAAGACGTCGCATTTGTATATCCCGCACGTTTCCGGAAAGGGCGTTTTGAGGCGTGCGGGAGCTGTCACGCAACACATGGATGAGACGGAAGGCGATGTAGGAAAATCCCAGCCAGCGCAGGTCTGTGGATAGCGCTTTATCGATGGGGCGATTTAGCAGCGTCCGGAAAAAGATGCTTGCCTGAAGTGATATTTCAGGGGTTTTCAGAATGAGGAGAATGCCGATCAATACAACGATGATCGCAGAAAGCACCCATGCAAAACGGCCTGAAAACCATGTAATGACCAATACAGCGATTGTGATGGCAACAAGAAAAGCAGCGTAGAGAACAATCCGGGGAGCCGACGAAGTAATGATCGCTTCCGGCAATATGTATCGAGACAGATCCACGAACGTCGCCATCCCGAGGATCACCAATAGTGCGATCAGGTTTTGACGTGCGCGCCATGCACCCGGTTGTGATGTCACAGACCAGGTCAAAAGGACAAGTGCCAGCGTAAGGGACGGGAGCCAAAAGTCAAACGAACGCAGGGGAATGGCAGGCTGGAACCAATAGACGGCGAACACGCTGAGGGCCAGCAGGAGATACATTCGCCAGGGGCCACGCGCCAGTACGCCGACCAGTAACGCGGCTGAGATGGAGGCGGCGATTTCGATGAGTCCCATTTAGAAGCCCTGATAGATCCAAACCGGACTGCTGTCCGTTGTTAAAACGATCAATGCAATCACGATAAGGAAAAGAACAAACGCCCAAACGTTCTCAGGCGAAAAGATCCTTGGCACAAAGGACTCAAAGAAAAGACCTTTGTGTCCTTTGTGGTTGGATGAAGTTAGCGTGTCCCGCATACCAGCCAATCGCCGCCTTGTTGCACCACCTGATAGGTGCGCACAGAGAGATCAAGTTCCTGATCTTCGTTGTTGTAGGTGGCAACGATCTTGCCGCTGCAATTCACCAGCGCGGTATTGCCATCCGTGCCTGTTTGCTTGCAGGAAACATTATCCAGCCGCGCGGTGACGGCCTGGAACGAGTCGAGTTCGATGAGCGCCTCATCCTCCCAATCGCCGCACACCAATGTGGGCAGACGATCTGCATCCTTTGCGACCAATGTGGTGAGATAATCCTCGACAGCTTTCGCAGAAGCATCCGTTTTTGTTGAGGAAGAACAGGCTGTCAATAAAATATTTGTGATGATGGCAACGAGCAGAATCAATCGGAATTTACGCATTACGCCTCCAGATGTTTTCGGACGGGGATTATATTCGATTTTGTATTTCTGTCGTTGGTTGAGTAGGCAGATGCACCTGCCGGGGAGGGCGTATCGAGCCAACACTTTCATGTTTATGTTTGCCTGTAATGGGTGGTCTCGACACCTGCACTTGCGTGCGGTGCAAGTGTACACCCCTCAAAAGACATTCAGAGCTTCTCGACCACCGATGGCGATATCACCCACGCACAAAATATATGATGGAAATGATCACGCCGATGGTAATGACCGTCCAGCGCAATGTGGATGGTTGGATCCGACCTGCGAGCCGCCCGCCCAATGTCCCGCCGATCAACGCTCCCACTGCCATGACAAGCGCGGCGGACCAAACCACGTGACCTGAAAAAACAAAGAAGATGGCTGCCGCAATATTGACGCTGAACGCGACCGCCTGTTTCAGCGCGTTGAGACGCGTCAACGAATCTTCCAGTGTGATACCCAATGCAGACAAAACGATCACGCTCAAGCCTGCGCCGAAATAGCCACCGTAGACCGATGCCAGGCCGACCGGTAACCACGTCAACTTTTCAAGCCCCGCGCCGTGACCCTCTCCCATGCGGCGCGTCAACCAGGCACGGACAGGATCCTGAATGGCAAGTAATCCCGATGCAAGCAGGATAAGATACGGGACCAGTTCCTTGAAGAGCTTTTCGCCTGTCAGCAACAGCAGATATCCGCCAACCACTCCACCAGCGGCACTGGCTGGGACGAGCAGCCACAATCTGTTTTTCTGAGTTTTGAGATCGTTCCATTGGGCGAGAGTCCCACCAAAGTAACCTGGACAGAGGGCAACGGTGTTGGTCACATTCGCGGCGACGGCCGGCACGCCTAAAAATGTGAGCATTGGAAATGTAATGAGCGTCCCGCCGCCAGCGAGAGCATTGACCGCGCCCGCGGCAAGCGCGGCCAGTGCGGCGAAGATATATTGGATGGGTGTGAGCATGTTTCGATGTTATTCCTTTATGGTAATATCCCTGCAAGTATAGCATTGGCGAAACGAAAAAATGCATAATTCAATCACCGGAGATTGATTCTTGACTTGGAAATTACACGCACGTATAATCCCAGTTATTCAGGAGTAGTATGCAATCGACTCTCTGATAGAAAAGAAGGTCATTGGCTGAAAGCCTTCGCAGAAAAAGATTGCCGAAGTCGCCTGAATTGCATGACGAAGAAAGGCTTGCCCAAGTAGACCGTCACGGGAATGCCCGTTACAGCATAGGCTGATGAACACGTCAGCTATAGAGAGCGTTGAAAAAACCTTTGTGACACTTCGTGTCCTTTGTGGTGAAAATCAACGAATAGAGGTGGTACCGCGAAGCAACGCTTCGTCCTCTTTTGGGACGAGGCGTTTTTGTTTGATGAGTAGGAGAACGAGTGAACACAAAACAGGCCATCCAATCTCAATATCTGGCAGCGCTGGAGATGCTCAAGCAGGTCATTGTTAAGTGCCCGGATGCGTTATGGGATGCTCCGGGTAAACAGGACAAATTCTGGAGAAAATCGTATCACGCGCTTTTCTATGCACATTTGTATTTGCAGAATGTCGAGCAGGATTTCCTTCCCTGGGAAAAGCATCATGATCCCGATGCTGAAATGCCATTCACAAAAGAGGAAGTGCTTGAGTATTTGTCTTTTGCGGAACATCACGTCGTTGACCGCATTCCTGCCACAAACCTGGAAGCCGATTCAGGGTTTTACTGGCTTCCGTTCGACAAACTGGAACTGCAGTTTTACAACATCAGGCATATTCAGCAACACACAGGTGAATTGTACGAGCGGCTGGGATCACATGAAAATATCGAACTGGGCTGGGTTTCGACCCGTCCACTTAAGGAGAAAGAATGACCAGACAGGAATTACCAAAGGCTTATGATTTCAAATCCACGGAGCCGCGCATTTATGCGATGTGGGAGGCGGGCGGTTTCTTCAAACCGTGGAATGATCCGAACAAAGCGGACTTCGACCCGAACGTCGAACCGTTTGTTATTTGCATTCCCCCGCCGAACGTGACGGGCGAACTTCACATTGGTCATCCCATGTTTATTAGTATTGAAGACCTCATGGTCCGCTATCACCGTATGAAGGGATATTCAACCCTATGGGTTCCCGGTACCGATCACGCGGGTATTGCCACCCAGCTTATGGTGGAACGTGATCTATTGAAGAATGAAGAAGTGACGCGTGAAGAGCTTGGACGTGAAGAGTTCGTCAAACGCACCTGGGAATGGAAGCGGAAATATGGGAGCATTATCACAAATCAGATTCGACGACTCGGCGCGTCGTGTGACTGGAGCCGCGAGCGCTTCACTCTGGACCCGGGCCTGAGTCGGGCAGTCCGAGAGGCTTTTGTGCGCCTCTACAAGAAGGGACTCATCTATCGCGGTCCCCGTTTGATCAACTGGTCGCCCGGCTTGAAGACTGCGGTCTCAGACCTCGAAGTGGAATACAGCGAAGAAGCCGCGAACCTGTATTACTTCAAATATATGTTGGCTCCCGCTGGCGGCGGGTCCCTTGACCCGAACTCATATATTCCAGTCGCAACGATCCGCCCTGAAACCATTCTGGGTGACACGGCTGTCGCGGTCCATCCTGATGATGAACGTTACAAGAAATATATTGGCAAATCTGTGATTGTGCCCATGTTGAATCGCGAGATCCCCGTGATCGCGGATGAATACGTCAGCATGGAATTTGGCACGGGAGCACTCAAGATCACGCCGGGACATGACCCGAACGACTATGCCATCGCCCAGCGTCACAACCTGCCGATCATATCCATGCTCGATGCGGAGGCGAAGGTCAACGAAAACGGCGGCCCCTACAAAGGTCAGGACCGATTTGAGGCGCGCAAGAACCTTTGGTCCGATATGAAGAAGGCCGGGCTTGTCATAAAATCCGAACCCTATCGGACAACCATCCCGCGCTCACAACGCGGTGGAGAGATCGTCGAGCCGATGATCTCCACACAATGGTTCGTGAAGATTGAGCCGCTTGCGAAAGCTGCGCTGGAAGCTGTGAAAGACGGGCGTATCAAGATCGTCCCTGAGCGTTTTGAAAAGACCTATTTCAACTGGCTCGAGAACATCAAGGATTGGTGCATCAGTCGCCAGTTGTGGTGGGGACATCGCATCCCGGTCTGGTATTGCCCCGACCATCATATGACCGTAGGCCGCGAAGACCCGACCGAATGCGCTACTTGTGGTTCGAAAGATATTCGTCAGGATGAAGACGTTCTGGATACCTGGTTCTCTTCAGGCTTATGGCCCTTCTCCACACTTGGCTGGCCTGATGAAACGCCCGATTACAAATACTTCTATCCCACTACATACATGGAAACCGGGTACGACATACTGTTCTTCTGGGTGGCGCGTATGATCATGATGGGACTGGAGTTTACTGGGCACGTGCCCTTCCGTATCGTCTACCTGCATGGCCTCGTACGCGATGAGATCGGACGCAAAATATCCAAGACTACTGGCAACGTGATCGATCCATTGGTGCTCATGGATGAATTTGGCACAGACGCACTGCGTTTCACCATGCTGGTGGGTTCTACGCCTGGCAATGATACAAATATCGGTTCCAAGAGAGTGGAGTCCAATCGCAACTTTGCGAACAAGTTATGGAACGCGGGAAGGTTCGTGATTAATGCGATTTCATCCCTCACCCCGCCTTCGGCACCCCTCTCCCAGGCTGGGAGAGGGGATGGGGGTGAGGGGAGTTACACTTTGGCCGATTCGTGGATCTGGGCGCGCCTCCAGCAACTCGTCCGCGATGTGGAACGTCTCTTCCAGACCTTCCAATATGGGCAGGCAGGACAGCAAATCTATGATTTCATCTGGGCCGACTTTGCCGATTGGTATGTGGAAATTGCCAAGCAGGAATTAGCGGAGGGCGGTCCCCGCGCCGCTCGCGCCGCGGATACATTAGCGCGTGTGTTCGATATATCTTTGCGATTGTTGCATCCATTTACGCCTTTCGTGACCGAAGAGATCTGGGGACACTTGCGAAGTGCATTGCGCGAATCATCGCTGAAGGATATCGCAATAGACTGGCCTGATGCCTTGATTGTGGCCGCGTGGCCGGAAGAGCGCCAGCTTGAAGGTTGGGAGGCAGATGCGCTCCAAAACTTTGGAAAAATCCAAGATTTAGTACGCTCGATTCGTAATGCTCGTGCTGAAAAGAATGTTAAGCCATCCAAGAAACTTGGTGCCGTATTTGTTGATGAAAATCACGCACCTCTTTATAGAAACTACCTTCCAATGATTTCCACATTATCCAGTACAGATCTGGAGCAGACTTTTGTTTACGAAACTGAATATCAGCCTTCGGATGCAGTAACTTCGTTAGTGGCAGGTTCAACTGATATATATCTTTCAGGTATAGAATCTTCGGAAGAAGATAAAGTCCGCCTCGAAAAGGAACTTACGGAAGTGCGTTCCCACATCGAACGTCTTGAAAAACTCCTCGCAGGCGACTTTGCCAATAGGGCTCCCGTCGCTTTGGTCCAAAAGGAACGTGAAAAACTGGAAGGCTATAGGAACACGGCAGAGAAAATAGAAGCGCAGCTGAAGTAGGTAATGAGTATGGAACTCCGCGTGTCGCCAAGGCGCCATTCGGAGTTCTGTGAATCATATGACTCAAGGTTGATTTACTGATTGCCCGCCGCAAGTTAAAAATGGAATAACTACATCATCCGCCTGGAGGAAACATGCAAGCAGCAACTCAATATAAACCCTGTCCAAAATGTGGCAGCACCGACGCCACGAAAGTCAAATTCACATGGTGGGGCGGCGCCCTCGGTCCATCAATGATGACCCATGTCAAATGCAATAACTGCGGAACGCAATTTAATGGCAAAACGGGGAAATCGAATCAGAACAATATCATCCTATATTTCCTCGTCACCTTTGTCCTTGCCTTTTGCGCTTGTGGTGGATTTGCGGTTTTAGGTTATTTCATGAATAGGTAAACAATCCATAGCCCCGGTGAACCATTGAAAACTGATGCAGCGTGAATGATAGATACCGGAAGTCTCATGAGAGAAATTGAGACTTCCGGTCTGTTATTGTATGGGCGGAGGACAGGATGACAAATATAACTGCATTACAAAGACGAGTCCGTTTCCTGTTGATATGTTTTATCATGGCGCTCATCGCTGCCGGCTTGACTGCGATCCCTTTGCGATGGGAACTTGCATTGTTGAACCGATGGTTTGGAACAAATTCTTTCCTGTCACAAATCCTGCCATCCATGGCACTCTGGATCAGCCGCGTGAATGACAGTGTTCAGAATGGCTATGGACAGTTCCCACTTCTTGCCTATGGAACAGACTGGTTAGCCTTTGCACATATTGCCATTGCTGTGGCATTCATTGGTCCTTTACGCGATCCTATTAAAAATATCTGGGTCATCGAATTTTCAATGATTGCCTGCATTCTCATCATTCCCTGGGCGTTAATTTTCGGAACGGTACGCGATATTCCCTTCTTTTGGACGTTGATTGATATATCCTTTGGAGTGTTCGGGATGATCCCGCTTTGGTTTGTCAGGCGCGATACTCTACTGCTTCAGCAAACTGTGACAAAATTCACCAAATAAAAGATATTCGTCCATTGACGATGGGCATGGCATACGATAATTTTATTGTCGCAACAAATCTTTTTACGGAGAAACTACCATGACCATGAATATTCAAGAAGATTGCATCGCCTGCGGCGCGTGCGTACCTGAATGTCCCACCGAATCCATCAGCGAAGGCGATGGCATTCTCTATGTGATCGACCAGGCCACCTGTGTCGAATGTGTCGGTCACCATGATTCACCGAAGTGTGTCAGCGTCTGCCCGGTAGACTGCATCGTCAAAGCGAACTGAGATATAATTTAGACAATCAAATAATAACCTTCGGGGCAGGGTGTAATTCCCGATCGGTGGTACAGCCCACGAGCAGACAAGTCTGCATGATCCGGTGGAACTCCGGAGCCGACAGTAACAGTCTGGATAAAAGAAGGATATAGGCTCTCGCGAGTCTGATTCGACTTATCGCCTAGGCGGTATGAAATAGGTCCCCGAAAACATAATTTGTTTTCGGGACTTTTTTTCGGCTCAGACAAAGCTGCTGCCTGATTCCGCGCCCCGCGATTCGAATCTCACGAGGCGCTTTTCCTTTTGACTCCGTCATTGCGAGGAGCGAACGATGGTGAGTGACGAAGCAATCTTCGTTTACCGCTTGTCTCACGCATGTGGAACATGCGTAAGTAAACTTTTTAGATGGTTTTGCAGGCTGAAACCAAGTCGCAAGTTTACCTAATTATGCGGCACTCTGTAGGCGGCGAACACTCACTAATAGGATTACCTCGTTTAACATGAGATTGTGCTCGCAATGACAGATGCAACTATGAAACCGGAACTTATCCGTACTCTCTCCAAAAACAACAATCGCAACTGGCTGGGATTTGTCTCCCTGCTGGTTGGACTTTTCGTCTGGTACCTGATGACGCGTTATGGCGGGCTTCCCAACTTCATTTTGCCGTCCCCGCTCAGTGTGTGGACTCGTTTCCTCAAAGCGGTCAGGGATGGGAGCCTGCCCTATCATACAGCCGTCACATTAACCGAAATCCTGCTGGGCTTGTTCATAGGCGTCATCTTTGCAACCATCGTTGGATACATCCTTGCCAAATCGCGCGCGCTGGAAAAAATATTATCTCCCTATCTCGTTGCCAGCCAGGCGATTCCCGTTGTTGCGATTGCGCCCCTGCTTGTGCTCTGGCTGGGAAATGGGATTCTCTCGAAAGTGGTGATCTGCGCGTTGATCGTGTTCTTCCCGGTATTGGTGAATACGATTGTCGGTGTGCGTGCGGTGCCCATCGCCTTATACGACTTGATGAATTCCCTGCATGCGAGGCGCGCCCAAATTCTATGGAAAGTGGAAGTGCCCGCCTCGCTGCCTGTATTCCTTGGCGGTCTGCGCATCGGTGCGACCCTTTCCGTGATCGGAGCGATCGTCGGTGAACTCGTCAATACAGAAAAGGGACTCGGCTTCCTTTTGCAGCTGGGAGATTTTCAATATGATACGCCGATGGTTTTTGTCGCGGTGTTCACGCTGGTTGCACTGGCATTGATGTTGTACGGGATCGTGACACTATTGGAAAAAAGATTTTTGAAGTGGCAGGAAAAATAATAGATAAACCTGGTGGTCGCGTAGCCCGAAGCGAAAGCTGAGAGCGTATCGAGACCACCTGTTGCAAGGAAAATTTGTGGTTTCGATACGGGCTGAAAAAAGCATTCAGCCCTACTGAACCACCGTGATAAACATGAGGAGATATAAAAATGTTTCGCAAATTCGTTTTACTCATGCTCGGAATGGCACTCGTCCTTTCGGGCTGTGCCAGTCCCAAACCTACAGGGGCTTTGACGAAGATCAGCTTACCAATGGGCTATATCCCGAATATCCAGTTTGCTCCGTTCTACGTTGCGATCCAAAAAGGCTACTTCCGTGATGCAGGGATCGAAATCGAGTTTGATTACAAATTTGAGACGGATGGTGTCGCGTTGGTAGGTTCGGGTGAATTGCCGTTTGCACTTGTATCGGGTGAACAGATTTTGTTGGCCCGCGCGCAGGGATTACCCGTCACCTATGTCGCAGCGTGGTATCAGCAATATCCTGTTTCGGTGGTGGCGAAGAGTGATCTGGGCATCGTCATCCCTCAGGATTTGAAAGGGAAGAAGATCGGTCTGCCCGGCTTGTTTGGCGCAACGTACGTTGGTTTAAGGGCACTGTTGTTCGAAGCAAAGATGAGCGAAAGCGATGTGACACTTGATTCGATCGGATTCAATCAAGTGGATCTGCTTGCTGCAGGCCAGCAGGATATTGTCGTGGGGTATAGCGCCAATGAACCCATCCAATTGCGAGCGCGTGGAATCCCGGTGACGGAGATTCGCGTGGCAGATTATGTCCAACTTGCATCGAATGGGATTCTGACAAGTGAAAAAGTAATCAAGGAAAACCCTGAATTGGTTCGTGCTTTTGTAGGTGCGTTCCTGAAAGGACTCGCCGACACGATTGCAAATCCCGATGAAGCGTTCCAGTTAAGCGAAACCTATATTCCAAACTTTGCGGATCTTAATGCGGATGTGCAAAAGCAGATATTACAGACTTCCATTGAGCAATGGAAAACCGATCGGCTGGGTTATTCGAATCCACAGGCCTGGGAAAATATGCAAAATGTTCTGCTCGATATGGGCCTGATCACAGAAAAGCTGGATTTGAGCAAAGCGTATACAAATGAGTTTATTCCGTAATGCATCCACCACAAAGTATCACGACGGAGCACAAAGAAAAACCTTTGTGTATCTTTGTGCCCTTTGTGGTGAGATGAAGCAATGACCCAAACTCCAATTCTCACCATCCGCAACTTGAGTGCCGTGTTCCCTGATAACAATGGCGGACTGCGCGCGCTGAATGATATCTCTTTCGATGTACATGCGCGTGAATTTGTCTGCGTGCTGGGTCCCTCAGGTTCGGGCAAGACAACGTTATTGCGCATCCTGGCCGGGTTGATTCCGCAAACATCGGGTTCGTTCCTATTCGGTCATGGAGAACAGCCGAGTATTGGCATGGTCTTTCAACAGGCAAACCTTCTGCCGTGGCGGACGGTGATCGAAAACATCAAACTTCCGCTTGAAGTCAGGAATGTGGATTCTGTCACTGCGCAGGAAAAAACACACGAGATGATCGAGCTGGTTGGGTTGCAGGGATTCGAGGACTCACTTCCACGCGATCTCTCCGGCGGGATGGCACAACGCGTGGCGATCGCGCGCGCGCTTATCCATGACCCCGACCTGCTCCTGCTCGATGAGCCGTTCGGCTCGCTCGACGCGTTGACCCGCGAGCGCATGTGGACAGAGTTATCGCGTATCTGGCAAATGCGGCAGAAGACCGTCATCATGGTCACACACTCGATCAATGAATCATTGTTCCTGGCAGACCGTGTCCTGGTGTTGACTCAACGTCCGGGGAAAATAAAAATCGACGTGGAAGTTGATCTCCCACGCCCCAGAAAAGATGACATCCGCTACACACCGCATTTCGGAAGACTCGCCAGAAAGTTGCGGCAGGCAATTGAATGAATGTTGTAGGGGACGGCGGCTGCCGTCACCTACGTTTTACGGTGCGACCCAAACCACGAAACTTAATTCAGCATCCTGATATTTCCCTGTGATTTTCCAACAGCCCAACGTGGGAAAGTCCACGGCCATCATCATGGCAGAACCCATGTCCTTGGCATAGGAGCCGTTTGCCGTGGAAGCATTGAGCCGTGGAGCTTTGCCATCCAATCGTTCGCCGGTCACGATCAGCGCAGGCTCAGGCTCCTTATTCCAGCTATATCCCTCGCGCCGCCAGGGGATCTTCTGTGTATATCCGCTGGCATTATGCGGCAGTCCCCACCAGACTCCGTTCACCGGAAGTGATACCCACAGGGAATTGGAGCCATACCAAAAATATCCTTCGCTTCCCAGGTCGGAATAGGGCGCCGGAGGCATGAAAGGTCGCTCCTGTGGGACGGTCAAGGGGCAATCTTCGGGAGGGATGGATGCGGCGACTTGAGCTTGTGCTGTTGCGGTCAGTGAGGATGCAGAGGGTACATCCGTTGGCATTCGATAGTCTTCAAGAGTTTTCACTCGAGAATTCACGCTCGAAGCACAGCCGGCTAGAAAAGTTACAAGAATGGTAAGTGATGTGAGAAAATACAGTCTTGGCATGATTTTCACCTTTCAGACTCACATTCATTACACCGATGACTACGGATACGTTCCAGGCGGAAATAAAAAAGGACGGCATGCGCCGACCGTCTCCTATTGACTATCACGTATGAAGTTATTGTTCTCATTCAGGCTGCTTTCCCAGGCGAGCAGGATAATAACGAGCCCCAGGGGAATAAGCCAAATGCCATGTATCCACGCTCCCACTGCCATGACGGCGTAACCCGCAAAACGGATCGCTTCCATCTGGCGGGTCATATATTTGCGAATATATCTTCCAAATGGGGATTCTTTCTGGTTTTCCAGATCCGCAAAACATATCAGCAAAAAAGAGGCAACAGGCGGCGGAATCAGGGCAATGGCCAAAGCAAGCGGAAGATTGTGTCCCCAGAGTGGATAGAGGGCAAGGATGCCCGTTCCCCAATCTGTAAGCAGTTTGAGCGGATGAATCTGGTGGTAAAGTGACTTCTCTTCGAGATTCATGGAAGCTGTGCAAGCGGAGTTGTTTTGACCGTCAACGTTTCCAGCAGTTTTTCCGTTGCATGGGCCACTTCCTCCACGGCCCTTTCGAATGCCTCTTCATTGACCTTCGATGGCTTGCGATAGCCGCTCACTTTTCGCACGAACTGTAACGCCGCGGCGTGGATTTCCTCTTCCGTGGCGGGAATTTCTGCATTCCGTAATGTCTTGATGCTTCTGCACATATTATTCTCCTAATCGAAATGACTGTCTCTTCTCGCCTTCCTTGTAGGGTCGCAGTGCAAACGCTGACCAGTTCTCGTTCACCGATATCAACGTGACCCATTTCAAGTCCAGTCCCTCCAGAACTTCCCAGCCTTTGTCGCGGGTGAGGTCAGTCTGAATTTTGGATGTCCCCTTGGGGAAGGAAAGCCATAAAATGGAATCCGGTTTGAGTGCGGATGCCGCTTTGGGGGCGAGCGAGGCAAGTTCCTTTTTGTTTTTGGCGAAGACTTGAATCCAGTCGAACTTGCCACTGAGTTTTTGCGAAACTTCAGAGTCGTGTTTCAATTCCTGTAGATAATTATCCGGTGCATTGAGGACCGCAGCGCGGGTACCCGGTTTGAGTTTCATCTTTTTTGCGAGTGTTGATTCAGGCATATTGTCTCCTGTGACTTTGCGCTTGAGGGCTAATATCGGAATGGGTTGCCGTGAATTGTTAGACCATCCTCCCATTCCTGATCGTCCTCTGCTGAAAGATCCAAGAACATGTCAATGTGACCCAGCAGTGAAAACCCCGCTCGATGGAAACATCGGATCGCTTCGACATTGCGAGCCACCGGTCTGATGCTGAGATATCTTGCTCCGCGGGCTTTTGCTTCCAGCTTGACTCGTTCGATCAACAGAGTTCCAATTCCCTTTGACCGAAATTCGGAACGGATGACGATTGGCTCAATCTCCGCCTCGTCGCTTTCCATCAGTAATCCCGCCATCCCAAGAGCCAGCGTATCCCGTTCAACTATCCATATGCCGGCGAGGTTTGTTTTCTTCAAATACTGCTCGAAGGCAAGAGCAGGGTCATCGCCTCCGATGGAGGGATCGAAATAAATATCCCGATGGCGTTGTGTTAATTCACGCCATAACTGTTTGCAGCTCTCAAGGTCTCGATCCTGATATTCGCGAATCGAAGCGTTCATCTTTTGCGATCCTATATTTTTGGCAGATCCAACAATAAGACTTCAGCCAGTAATCTCGAATTTACGTTTCTTTCCATTTTTTCGAGCGTACTTTCGAGATCGGTTACAACCCGTCGCGCCGAAGATAGATCCATTCGCCCGGCCATGTCTTCAATCTCCAGGTTGCGATCGACATTGACCAGTGGGGTTTTCGTTTCGGCTGTCCGCAGCATGACATCGCGCCAGTACGAGAGCCAGAGCAGGATAACCTGCCGCATCGAATCTTTATCCCTTGAAAGCTTGTCTGCGTAGGAAAATTTTTCCACACGCGAGGCGGAGATAAGAGTCTGCAAATCGTTCAATCGTTCTTCACGCATTCCAAGCAGGGACTCGCTTTCAAGCAGGCGCAGCGCGTACCCAAACCGTCCGCCTGAGATGTGAGCAATTAGACGGGACTGGTTTGTCTCAAAACCTTTATCTTCCAGGGCCCGTTGCACTTCTTCGATTTTGAGTGGACGAAGTCTCAACACTTCACATCTTGAAACAATGGTTGGCAGGAGTTGTTCGGGGTTGTCGACCGTCAGGATCAATACCGCATACGACGGTGCTTCTTCAAGCGTTTTCAACAACGCGTTCGCGGCCGAATCATTTGCCTCGTGAAAGCGCAGGAATAAGGCGACACGATGGCTGGATTGATAAGGCTTATACATCAGGGTTTTGCGGGCCTCGCGGATCTGGTCAACCTTCATCGTCCCGCCTTCGGCATCCGCCTGGATCACGATGAGGTCCGCGTGTTGCATGGCTTGGATCTGTTTACAGTCGCGACATTCTCCGCACGGGAGTCCCGCTCCGATGGGAGTCTGGCAATTCAATGCCTGGGCGAAGCGCAAAGCCAGGGTGCGACGGCCGAGCCCCGGAGGTCCAGCGAAAAGATACGCATGGCGCCTCGTCCCGTGGATAGTGTGTTTTTTCAACATTTCCACTGCCCATTCGTGACCGATCAAATTCCAGTTATCGTTCATCCGTTTTATTGTAAATCATTAATCTTTTCCAGACCTCAATCTTAAATACGACTCATAACGTTCCCCATGAATTTTGCCTTCACTCAATGCCCCAAGCACGGCGCAACCCGGCTCATGAGTATGCGTGCAATCGCTGAATTGACAATGTGGCACGAGATCGCGCAACTCGGGAAAATATGCGTCGATCTCCTCCGGTTCGGTATCCCACAATGCCAGCGATTTCCAGCCGGGTGTATCGACAACATAGCCACCACCGACGAGCGGGAACATTTGCCGCGTCACGGTTGTATGTTTGCCTTTGTTCTTCGCCGCGCTGATCTCGTTGACTGCCAGTCCAAGCCCCGGTTGGATTGCATTGAGCAGACTTGATTTTCCGACACCGCTGGGACCACCCAATGCACTTACCTTACCCATCAGAATTTCCTTGAACTCATCGAGCCCTGCCTTCAATTTGGTTGACGTATAGAGCACTCGGTAACCGATCGACTCATATATACCGAAAAGTTTTTGCGGATCATCCATGAGATCGATCTTGTTTGCAACAACGACCGCGGGCACTTTTTGCTTTTCAGCAATAACCAGATAACGGTCGAGCATTTTCAATCTTGGGTCCGGATTAGCGCACGCAAAGACGAACACAGCCTGATCGGGATTCGCCAGCAGCACCTGCTGGTACTCGCCCTGAGGTCTCGGGTCGAGCCGGACAATGGCCCGCTTTCGTTCTTCGATCTCTTCGATGGCCCCGCTTCCATCCGTTAACAATGTGATTCGAACACGATCGCCAACAGCCGCGATATCCCCCATCGCCCGTCCCCGTTTTAGCTTGCCGCGCAGTTGACATACAACAAAGCCATGCCCGGTATCCACTGTAAAGAAACCAGACTGGGCCTTCGTGATCCGACCTGTATGTGTTGTTTCACTCACAAATTATTTATCCTGCTCCAGCCGCCGTCCGCGGTGGCGTGTTCATTGTAAAACCCATCGCCGGGGACAGCGATGGGAGCACTCTAAGGTTTCGGCGTTTCGGTTGGGATGCCGCCCAATGGAGTCGGAGTCTCCGTCACACCGAAGTTGGATTCAAACCAGTAGATGGAGCGCGGTGAGCCGTAGTAATATGATTCAACAATGCGCTTGAAGACGGGTGCTGCCCAATCGGAGCCTTCCCCTTGATTCTCCAGAACGACCGAAATCGCAATATCAGGCAAGCCTGTGGATTCACCAGCCAATGTGTAACCGGCAAACCACGCATGAGGTTTGCCCGAACCCGATTCAGCTGTGCCGGTTTTTCCAGCGACCGGAATTGACAGGCCGCGCAAACGGAAATTAGCCGTGCCGCGTGGATTTTCCACGACGCTTCTCATCGCATCTTGAATGACCTGCAAACGGAATGGCTGAATGGGCAGGGTTCCCCTGGCATCCGGCTTGAAGATAAGCTCTGCAGCACCGCCGTCGACCGGCTCAATTCTTTCCACCAACTGCGGACGATATAGTGTGCCACCATTGCCGATCGCGGCAATGAATCGTGCCACCTGCAACGGTGTGACTTGCACTGTGCCCTGACCGATGGCCTGGTTTACCACTTCGATCGGATCCCCATTGGGATCGTTGATCTGACCGGCATTCTCTTCGATCTGTTCGATTCCGGTCAGGCTTCCAAGCCCGAAGGCGCGTGCCATATTGGCAATGTCATTGGATCGGTCGTTTTGATAAAGGGTGTAACCAATATCCCAGAAGAACGGATTGCAGGAACGCATCAACCCTTCGGGGAGGGTAAGCAGACCCGAGGGCTGGCTGTCCGATGTATTACATTCCTTTCCGGCGGCAAGACGATCCTGACAGTGCTGCCACGTCCAATCGTGGCGGACCTGATCGGGTAACTTCGTCCATTCATACTGACAATCTAACTGTGTATCCTTGGTGTAGAGACCGCTTTCCATGCCGGCTGACATGGTAATGAGCTTGAACACCGAGCCAAGCGGATACTGTCCCTGGGCGGCGCGGTTGAGGAACGGCGAATCAAATCGCTGACTGATCTCAGCATACTGCGCAGCTCCATTGGGGTTCCCATCTGCAAACATATTTGAGTCGAAGCCGGGGGAGGATGCCATTGCCAGCACGCGGCCTGTATCGCGTTCGAGAACCACTACCGCCCCGATAAAACCCTCAATCGCTTTTTCTGCATTTTTCTGCAGGTCGCGATCGATGGTGAGAACGACCGAATCCGCAGGTTTAGGCTCGCTTTGACCCACAAGGGTCACAGTCGAACCGTCGTTGGGGTTGATCACGTATAGTGTGCCACCATGCTGCCCCCTGAGATAATTCTCCGCCCATGATTCGATACCGGTAAAACCAACACGTTCACTACCTTTGTAACCCAAGCGGCGATATTTATCGAGATTCTCTTCGCTGATGAAAGTTGTGTAGCCGATAAAGTTGGAGCCGACTCCCTGCTCGAAGTAATAACGTGAGTTATAGGGAGTCCATTCCAGGCCGCTGGGATTAATGGAACGGATCCGTTCCGACTCATCTGCAGACGCTTCACAAAGTGGAATGGGATATTGAGCGGGCGTATTGTAAATCTGGTCTGCCAGGACCTCGATACTGTTCCCGCATAGGGACCTGACCTCCGAGAGAAGTACGCCTATACTTTGATCGGTCACGTTGCCGGGAATAATACTGAAGGCATAGGCGTCCGATTGGGCTGCCAGGATGTCGCCATTGCGATCATAGATGTTGCCGCGCGAGGGGATGCTGTAATCCATGCGCAGCACGTTTCCACCCGCAAGTTCGGGGAGGATGAGCGCATCCTCCCAATTTAGTTTCCAGTCATTGTTCTCGAGCGCGAACTTCGCGACAATGTCACGTTGGATATCACCGACCAGGGCAGTGTGATAAATGATGTGATAGGAAACTTCAGAAGAATAAGGGTTTACCAGGGAGGAGAGAATTTGATAATCGAATGATTCCGCGCTCATCTCATTCAAGGCATCGCGGTTGCGTTTGGCAAAATCCTCCAATGTGACTGCATCCTGAGAAACCTTGCTCAACATCCCATACATGGCGTTGTAATCTTCCGCTTTGAGAGCATCGAGGTAGGCGGTCAGTGCCGCGTCCGCACTCGGTGCAGATTCAATGGTCACTGGTGGTTGTGGCAATGACGTTTGAGTCGGACGACTGGGAACATTGATATTGGAATTACAAGCACTCAGAAAACTCAGGAGAACAACAATTTGTAACCAACGAAGAAATTTCATGCTTTGCCTTTCAATGTTTGCGGACTGTCATTGCGAGAAGCGTTCGCTGCGACGAAGCAATCTCCGCCTAAACGAATTATGACCATCGATACAATTCTGCCGCCTAACAGGAGATTGCTTCGCTTCGCTCGCAATGACATTGTTCTTCTACACTACACCACTCAATATCTTTTCACACACCGGACATTCATATTCCAATAACCGTTGGCAATTCACAGGCACATCTGCATTCGGTGTGATTCCCATTTCTCGTAACATACGGACGACATGACACAGTGGGAGTCCCATAACACTGGCGTAGCAACCTTCCATGCTGGCAACGGGATGGAATTGGGGGTGCTGGATCGCATACGCACCAGCCTTATCGAGCGGGTCACCTGTAGCAACGTAGGCCCGAATCTCTTCATCGGAGTAATCGCGCATGGGCACATCTGT
>JBGPNQ010000047.1:0-21356 GCA_041487615.1 Anaerolineae bacterium | reverse complement strand
TTGAGACCGCATCATGTAATGTTTCTTGAACCCATTTTTCATGTTTCTTTTTCAAATTCTTAAGAGCATCTACCGTATAAGTGTTTGGTTGATCATCCGCCATTTTATGATGGACTTTGCACAACAGTATGAGATTCTCGTAATCATCAAGTTCGTCAATGGACATTGATAAGTTGCTTCTAGCTCCGCCCTCTTGTCTAGCGTGAATGTGGCATTCATCTCCAACAATTGCATCATTGTCTTTTGTTGCAGTCATAACAAGTTCTTGGCGACAATAGGCGCATCTGGTTCCAGAACGCCCCCACAATAATTTCCGAGTTTTATCTGATATTGTCATTTACAACTCTTTATACACAGGAATAAGATTTTCATAACCTTAGTATATGAGATGAGACATCGGGTTTTAGTTGTCGTCCGAGTAGTTCTCTGCCATCATTTTCTTCAGTTCTTCTAAGACCCTAACACCTTCATCAGTTAAGGTCACATCGCCGCCTGAAGTTGAGTCAAATATTCCTGCTTCATAATCTATTCCACTTTCCCATGAATCATAACGTAAAAAACCAAAATCAAACATGGCTTCTTCTTGAACTTTGTTAAAGCCTCTGCCTTCTAGTTCAAGCTCATATTCACTGTAGTCGTCCTCGATAAATTGTTGCCCGCTGAGGAAAACGAGAAAATCCTTAAATTCTTGGGCGTTTTTGAATATACCCGCCTGTAAAATACCACTTACCCCGCCGATGCCTTCAAAGCTCCTGTTCGAAGCCGCTACTAAATCGAGAAGTTCACTGGCTAAAACCATTATTCTCAAACAAACAGTTTTGTCTATCTTTGCTCCATCATGGGCGGCATAATTGCGATAATAACCAAATGCTCCTTTGAAAAGAATATTCGCTTTTTCTTGGAAATCATCACCTAATGGTACGTCAAGTGTTATGTGTTCTCCATGTCCCATAACCCATTTCACCAAATGAACTCCAACAAGGTTTTTTGGCGCCAAGGCTTTTTCCCGTAGTGCCATTTCAACTTGTTTCATGCTTTCTAGTGCAGCATGTTGATAATGCTCATCCATATACAACGGCAAGCAGGTCTCTATGATTCTTGGGTGGAACAAATAATTTACATCGATTTCCATATTATTCTACAAGTAATATGCGACGATTCTTTAGCTCTTCGATTTTATCCATCAAAGCATCAGAAATTCGTTTCGAGACCATATGGGGAGCAAACCCTTCGGCATCATAATATTCACGACTGCCCGATGGATTGTTGAGCATATATGGCGCTTGAGAAGCCCAAGCCTCTCTTGCAATTTCATACTGGGCTTCTGTAATTTCTAATTGCTTTCTATAATAATTCGATTAATTTGGATATGGTTTCAGATGCCTCTTTTTTTCTTCCCAGTTTTATGTACACATCAGCTTTGTTTTCCCAGGCATCCTCCAAACTCGGATCGAGTTCAGTTGCTTTCTCGAATGCGCTAATAGAATCCTCTAATCTATTCTCGCCTAACAATTTCTTCCCTTGTTCGTACCACTCTTGAGCTGTAAGTTCTCTCTGTTCTACTTGTATTGCCTTGTTGGCAGCGGTCTGCTGATCTTGAACAGCTTTTATTACAACCGTCGAAAGCGGATGTAGTACTTTATCCAGTGGGATATTTAAATAGCGTTGGTGCAATCTTTCCATCGACTCGAAAAAATAACTCGAAGGTACTTCGAGTCCATTATATTTATGCAATGTTGTTAGCTTACCAGTTAAATGCTTTGCAATCGAAGGGCTGCTAAAATCAAAACCTTCCAAGAAAAGCGGTACAATGTTGCGTTTCTCATCCAGCGCTGTTTCAATTTCGCGTCGTAGCCAGTCATCAACGTTGTCGCACCTTTCCAGTGCTGATGGAGTGAGGAGTACAAGAAAATGCGCACGCGCTTTAATGTTTCCAAGAATCATTTGCTCAAAGTCACCGCTATTGATGCTTTCATAATCAAAGAATACATCATACCCCCGCACAGTTAAGTTTTGATAAATCGCCAATCCCCACGGCAAATTCGTGCGTCGGTAACTGATGAAAACGGTCTTTTCGATGCGCGGGGTTAGGACCTCACCCTGATTGAGATGATTGATCAGCGTGTCAGTTTGTCCCTCTCCGAAAGGCGAGGGCATCGAGTTGACTTCTGTTCGCTGACTCCCTGATATGCAGCTTCTCCCCTTTAGGGGAGACGGGAGAGGGGTTTTGTGACGAATCCTTTTCTGTGTACCCTGTCACGGTGTGTCCTTGCGAGGATTATACCGCTGACCTCACCTTGATTGAGTCGATTTTTCGGCAGGGGTGAGGGTTTTTGTCTATGCTATACTTAACGTATGGACGAATACCAGTTTCCAAAAATAGATAGAACCGCGTTTTCGGTTGTGTCCTCGTTCGAAGAAGCCGACAGGCAGGATAAGCAATACTGGCTTTCGAGAACGCCCCACGAACGCCTGCAATACATGGAACTTTTGCGGAGAATCAATTATGGATCTGTTGCTGCCTCCCGACTTCAAAGAGTTCTTGAAATTGTTGAAAGACCATGATGTTCGTTATCTGCTGATTGGGGGATATGCTGTTGGCTATCATGGATACCCCCGCGCGACCGAAGACCTGGATATATGGGTCGCCATTCATCCTGATAACGCCCAGAAGCTCGTATCTGTTTTGAAAACCTTTGGATTTGATGATCCTGCCTTAACGCCTGAATTATTCCTACAAAAACCGAAAATTATTCGCATGGGGTTTCCTCCTATGCGGCTGGAAATCACCACATCCATTTCAGGCGTTGAATTTGACGAATGTTATCAGGCGCGAATCGTGGATAAACTAGATGGCGTTGAAGTCAACCTGATTGATTTGGATCATCTTAAGAGAAATAAGAAAGCCAGTGGCAGAACAAAAGATATTGCCGATTTGGAAAATCTATCCTAAATAATACGCCCGGTAAAAAGCAAATATTCAAGAAACAAAAAGAGCGGCTCAATTTGAGTCGCTCTTCATTTCTGCTGCGGTAGCTGATGAAAACGGACTTTTCGATGCGCCCCGTCATGAGAGGTCTCCTTGGGGGAGGATTATACAGGAAAAGGAGAAAGACCTGACAGGTCTCATTCACTCCCTTATTGATCGAGTCACTTGCGGGGACAGAGACGAGAGTTTGCCAGGTTTTTGCCGAGACGTGTCTGCTATGCTAACCCTCCAAATACGACGATAATAATCTGGGTTGCAATTTCAATATTTGATTCGTTGGATTTTGGGAGTCTATTTGAATTCCTGGCGAATTTCCCCTTGAAGTTATTGCTTCGAAGTTGTTATTGTAATTACCCCTCCATAAGCGTATACTGATTGTGGACAATTTCACAAAATATGAATAACTGAGACTCGGCAATCGTAAAGACGCAAAAAAGATCGGAGGAGTCCATGTTTCGACGTAGAGTCTGGCAGTCCGTTATAGCGACGGGGGTTTTGGTACTGGCTCAAGTTGCCTGTTCAATCGCCGGCTTCACAGTTTCACCAGATCAATCCGGAACTCCGCCTGTTTCGGAGACTATAGTCGTTCCGGGAGCAGATGTTCCGACACAATCCGAAGGTGATGTAGAAGTACCACCTACAGAGCAGAAATCTGTGCCGCCATCAGCGCCAATTGGTCCGCCTACACCAACGCCATTCATCTACCAGGGACCGCAACCTGCCTCGGGGACCGGCGGCGTCTATGGCCGCTTGTTTTGGAATGGTCAGCCTGTGGAAGGCATTCAAGTAAAGTTATGTGATGAGATCAAATTTTTGGGAGGCTGCCAGGGGGCAGAGTATCCGGCAATCACGGATGCCTCTGGGGTATACACCATCTTGAATGTTCCGCCCGGTAATTATGGATTGACCTATCGGGCCATGGATGCTGATAATTGGTATTTTGTTACGTCGGGGGCTTTGAATGCCAAGGATTTTGAGGTCGCCACGAACGAGATGGTAAATGTGGGTGACCACCATACGGTCCGTTTGGATTTGGTTATCCTCACGCCGTTGAAGAACGAGCGGCTATCATCCATTGCAAGACCGACGATCAGTTGGGAGCCTTATCCATCCGCTGCCTACTACGAGTTGACTCTTCAATCAGATCGCGGCAGTGTAATGATTTCCAAAATGAAATTAACGGATAGCAACTACACCATAGACCGTGATTTGCAGACCTGTGCTTACTCTTTTAATATCGAAGTGTTCAATGAACAGGAAATCATGATCGCCGAGAATAGCGGCTGGCATGGTTTTAAAGTCGCCGGTTTACCTCAAAGCTGCAATTTGGTGGCGCTCACTCCGGCAAATGGTGCCACTGTTTCAGCAAAGGACATTACTTTAACCTGGCAGCCGCACGATTGGGCCGCCGTATATAAGCTTCACATGTACAACACCAAGGATTACAAACAGAAGATCCTGAATTTTGTGGAGGCAAACACCACGAGCTATACACTCACGCAGAATGTGCCCTCCGGGGAGTATGTGTGGGTCGTATATGCTTATGACCAGTTTGATGAAATGATTGGTTTCAGCGACCAGTTTACTCTATACGTGACCAATCCATAACAACTTTTGGGCGGGCTATTCATCCCCTGGCATGGCGCCGACGCGCCACTGCCGCGAACGCGTTGACGAACGACGCGCTCGACCCATTCCCAGCCTCCCCCAAATCCGTACTTGATACTTGGAATAATTATTCAAAATATCTGTTTCGGATTTGGGGGAGGTGCCCGTAGGGCGGTGGGGGTCAAGGCCTGCGCGGTGCAGGTGTTCCCGGCGAGAGAGGATGAGTTGGCAAATCCTGAGGTTGAGGTGAGGAGGGGGATGTATTAGAGCTTTACCGCGAGAAAAGAAAAAGACTGGCGGACAACGCCAGTCTTGAAAAGTAAAGGTATACACACTGGCCCCAAGCCTTTTGTAAGTGTGGCTATTCAAAAATTTCAGCTACTTGCTGTTTTTTACTACTTTTGCTTGCCTTCTTTGCTAAACTCTTTGAAATTAATTGAATAATTTAGTTTCAGTTTAGCTTCGGTCATGAAGATCGCTGCGTCAAGTCCAGTTTTCATATCTTTATATTGTTCTATCCACTGAATTCTTTCTGAGTACTCACCAGTTTGTAGAACCTTTAATAAAGCGACTTGAGCGAAACCGATTTGAGTAGAGGTGAATTTAAACTCACCGATTTCTCTTTCTTTGTAAAGACCTTCTCTCCTTGCAATTCTCAACTGTGACCGTTTGATCAACAATTCATCATCTGAGTCGTCATCCTCTTCACAAGGTAGTGGATAAGGATTGGTTGCCGCATCAGGTAGAGTAGTCGGAGCATCGGTTCTGGGACTTTCTAATGAGAGCAAGTGTAATAAATCGATTGCGGCTTTGTCCCTGTTTGTTAGATTTTTCATACCAAATAAACGCTCAACCGTTGCCAACACAGAAGTGTGATCATAGCAGGTATGGTCAATGACGCCTTTTTTGATAAAAGGTGAAATAACTAATGCAGGTACCCGAACCCCTAATTGGTCAAACTGAAAATGATTTTTCACATAACTTTCAGTGATTAAATCGCCCGGAGGAACGGCGGCAGGAGGTTTAACATGGTCATAAAACCCTCCATGCTCATCAAATGTAATGATGAGCATACTGTTTTCCCAATGTGGCGAGTTGCGTATCGTTTCATACACTTTCTTGATAAGCTTTTCGCCCCGTGTTACATCGTCCAGGGGATGCATTGAATTCCCACAGGTAAAATCTCCGGGACCAGTAACATCAAAACTATGTGACCCATACTTAGGTTCTATGAAAACAAACTTTTCACTGAAATCGACTTCATTCACTTCAGATTCAAAATCATTAAAATCTTTGAACCTTCCTTGCAGCGCATTCAGATTCATGCCACTCATTGCGAAACTCTGGGGAAATTCATCTCCTTCAAATATTCTCCAATCGATACAATTGTCATCTAACAAATCGAAGATATTTCCATTCTCAAAGCGATACCCTTCAACCGTGGTAGATGAAAATACGTCTAGGTCACTAGGGCTATCATCTAAGCCTCCTGATGTTGCAGCTAGTAGGAAAAATCTGTTAGGCCAAGTAGGGCCAGGTAAAGATGAAAACCAATTGTCGCACACAGCAAATTCTGTTGCGAGAGTATTAATAACTGGCAATCGGTCAAGACTATAGCATTGCATAATCCGTTCAGGAGTGGTGGACCCTTTATCATCAGGATCTATGGGAGAATAATAATTTTGGATAAACCCGGAGTTGTCTATTTGGGGATACCCTCCTAATACAGGGGTATATTTTGCATCCTTTCCACACAAAGCAACCAGCGTTCCTTTAAATTCGTGGTCTGGGTCTTGGTCAATATCCTTCAATTGAAAATCAGCAGGGGGATTATCAGTCACAGATACTTCAGCATCATTAATCGGGTTAATATTTTTATCCCGTGCTGGATCTGCACCATCGATTGAGGTTGGGTTGCCGTTGATATCAATTCCAGTGATGCCACTAAATCCGAGCATGTGGTCAAATGACCGATTCTCCAGCATTAATACAAAAACGTGTTCAATTTTGGGTTTAGGCTTTTCGTCTTTTGAAAAAACAGAGATTATCAGAGATGTTATCCATTTTGATAGATTCAAGACAGCGCATCGTAAAGTATCCCAGGCTACACATACTAATTTTAAAATCCAACCAAAGACAACACAAACGGCTTTTACAACCCAAGCAAATGCTTTACAAACCCATTTTGCTACCCAGTACCATGCTTGACAGACCCAATTGGCTACCCAATACCATGCCTCGCAAAACCATCCAGCCACACAATTCCAGGGGCTATACCAGTGACAATTCTGTTCTGCCCATGACGAACACTGATTTGATCCTTCATCTGCCCATGACGAACACTGGTTTGATCCTTCATCTGCCCATGATGTGCATTCGTGGTCTATTTGTGAAGTCCAGTTTTTACAAGTGATAACAACCGTATCTGCCCATTTGGTGCATGTTGACATGGCTTTATCCTTCTGGAATGTGATATCTGGTAATCAAATGTTTGTAAAGTAGGGCAAGTCTTATTCTTGCGATGCCAATTCCAATTATTTTTCCAACAATGCTCGAAGTGAAAATAAGAAATATTCCTAACAAGATCTGTTGGAGGAGGTCTACTATACCGAAGTGATGGGAACGGAAAAAGTAAACAATAAATATTCCCATAGACATAATAAGAAATTTTGCCCCCATCGAACAACCGCATTCACCCTTATATTTCTTGAGTCTATCTACATGTAGAAGTATCTCTTGCCTGTCATTTGGAAAAGAGTTAAGCAAGTTCTCAATTTTGAATGTGGTTTTTTTCATTCACGGTCTTTTTGCTATATGAGGTGCACTGCCTAGCAGCTGCCAACGACCTGCACATGTAAACAAGGTTACAGTGCGTTGAGCAGGGAAAAGGTGAAACTAAATTTCAACTTTCTCTTTTTTTACGGTCATACATCTGTTGTTTCAGCTATCGAACTTCGTACACGTCAATTATGAGCAGTTCATCGGACAAATTTGCCTGATTCGAAACAATTCTCAGTTGACCGCTCTCTATTTTTCAATTTCAACAACTGACCGAGACCTCAACGCCACCACCTTGTAGACCTGACCCTGGTGTGCCTATCACGCACCCTTTTACAGTTGCACCTCCATCGCTGACCGTCACACCCCCACCTGGGCGTCCAACACACCCACTGCTGACTCCAACCTTTGGTGATCTCTTTGCGGCCAAGACTGGCTGAGCGGTAAATACCCGCTGAGTTTCAATAGCGATTGCCTGAGCTACAAGGTCACGGTCACTCTTTGGTACCGAATCGACGAGTGCTTTAACATCAGCTAGGATTCGTCTGCGAACAGGCTTGTTCTTTATCATGAACTCGGTCATGTTTTGGTGAAGATCTCCTAGGTACTTGGCAAGATTGCGGGCTGCGCGTTTTACTCGCTTATCATCATTAAGGTAACTCTGCTTGAGTTTCTTCATAACCTGTAACCTCTTTTTATACGCCTGATCTCGATAAGTATTGTTTTGATTAAGGATGAACTGAACACTACAGGCATTATAGAACAATTAGCTAATGCAAATTAGCTAGGGATTTCCCTAGTTTCTGTCTCCAATCCTTCCTTCAATGCCCAAATCCCTGCCAACAGGCGCGTTCGTGCGCCAATCTTTGTATAGACGCGGGCAAGGTGGAACTCGACGGTTTTTTCAGCGACACAAATTTGGGTAGCGATGGCTTTGTTGGTCCGCCCTATAAGAACCAATCGAAGGATTTCAATTTCACGCGGTGTGAGGTCAGATAAATTTGCCATTTTGTCCTGCCTGAGTTACGATTAAAGAATCTGATATCAATGGCAATGATGATATAGCGATGTTTGTTCAGTTTCTGAATTAGTGGTTCATATTTATCGTTTACGGAATACTATGATCAACTTACCTCCCTGAATCAGGGTGCCTGATTTGATACGATGTTCGCTACTATACGACTCTTGCACAAAAGAATCAAGGGGACAAATTCTTTTCTGTGGTCCTGAAAAGTTGGGTTGCATGGTTGAGAGAGATCTTTTACAGCGGTAACTGATGAAAACAGTCTATTCGATTCGCTCCGTCATATGCGTTCTCCGGCTGGTTTCGAAATCGTTCAGTGTTTAGCGCCTGCAGCCTTGTCTTCGGGGATATAGATTTGCGGTACAAAAGTCTGGTCCGTGATAGGCGGGCGGACATAGCCTGCCTCCGCCTGGCGCGGCGGCAGGATGATCGGTTCAGGCGTGAGGTCCCTGTATTGGATGATGCTGAGCAGATGATGGATGCAGTTCAGCCGCGCGCACTTCTTGTTGTCGGCGTTCACAACGTACCAGGGAGCCTGCTTGATATCCGTGTGGGCAAACATCTCATCCTTGGCTTTGGAATATTCCACCCAGCGCGCACGCGAGTTCAAGTCCATGGGACTGAGTTTCCAGCGTTTGGTGGGGTTGTTGATTCGTTCCTGGAAACGCAACTCCTGCTCCTTGTCGCTGACCGAGAACCAGTACTTGATCAGGATGATGCCCGAGCGTACCAGCATCCGTTCGAATTCCGGTACCGAGCGGATGAATTCGCCGTATTCCTCATCTGTGCAAAAACCCATCACTCGTTCCACGCCGGCGCGGTTATACCAACTACGATCGAACAGCACGATCTCGCCTCCTGCGGGCAGATGGGCGACATAACGTTGGAAGTACCATTGGGTATGTTCCCGTTCCGTCGGAGCGGGCAGTGCAACCACGCGGCAGGCGCGCGGGTTGAGGCTTTCAGTCATCCGCTTGATCACGCCTCCCTTGCCTGCAGCATCGCGCCCCTCGAATAGGACCACTACTTTCAACTTCTCATGGCGGATCCATTCCTGCAATTTGATCAATTCCACCTGCAGGCGGGCCAACTCTTTGTCGTACGTTTTTTTGTCAATCGCGAACTGCCCGTCAAGGGGAGTGGCTGAGACCGCGTGTCCTACCGGCGACTGAACTTCAACTGCCTCATGATCCTTTTTTTCGGATCCATCGGACGAATGCTTCTTCTTGTTTTTCTTATCTTTTTTGGACATCCTTGCCTCCTGACGAAACTTGATGAGACGGGAGGGTATTCATGAAATCGTGTTTTTCGATTCTACTCGCTTTTTCCACTAAATAAACGATTGAAGCATAATCCTTTCCCGTTGCTTCACTCATGCCGATCTCACAGGTGATATTGGAGGAGTAATAGCCCTGATAATTGTGGGACATAACTTCGGCAGTTTCTTTTTCTGTGGCGGATCGGGTCAGTTCGGGGAAGAGCAGGCCACGGTCACCGGCGAATGCACAGCAACCGAGATTTAACGGTACAGTCGCTGACCGGGCGCATTGCCTGGCGATGTTGAGAAGTTTGGTGTCCAGGCCAAGTTTGCGTGCAGAGCAGTTGGGATGCAGAACCACTTCTTCGTCGATGGGATGGATGGTGAGTTTGGGAAGTACGTAATCGTGAAGAAATTCGATGCCGTCCAGGATGGTCAGTCTTTGCCAGAGGGCTTGATCTTCCGCTCTGAGATCGTCATTACAAGTTCGCAGGGTCTGAGTGCAGGATGTGGTGTCGATAACAACGGGGTATGCTCCGTGGTCCGACCAATCCCACATTTTTTGAAGTGTGTGATGCAATGTGCGTTGGTATGCCTGCTTATATCCCTTGGATGCAAAAGGCATGCCGCAGCAGGTACCGTAAACATCCTGGGGAATCACGAGCGAGGTGCCCGCCCGCTCAGCAACGGTAATGAGCGTATCAGCAAGTGACGCAAGACGGGAATTGTCCGGCCTACCGAGTTGACGCGAGATGCAGGATGGGAAGTAAACAAATTCTTTTTTGACCTCACCCCTGGACCTTCTTCTAGTAGGCGAGGGGGACGGAATGTGATGATTCCATTTTGGTAATGTCAAATGTGAAATTTTTTCTGCGGTTTGGAGGACGGAATTGACCCCGTCCGCGCCGACAATTTTTTCAGCGATATGTCCGAGCGTTACACCGATGCCAATTGAACTTTCCACGAATGAAAAATGTTCCGCCAGCCAGAGGGCGAGCTTTTCATCCCTGACTGACTCTCTACGCAGGTGTTTGATGTAGTCACCTGTGTTGATGCCGACCGGGCAGGCGGTGGCACACAGTCCGTCCGCGGCGCAGGTATCGATGCCAGCGTAGGAGAAATCTTTTTCCAGTTTGCTCAAGTCAGCATCATCGCCGCCGAGGACGGCGGCTCGCGCTGGTGCGCTGAGGCGCATGCAGGCAATCTCTCTTTGGATGACGATCCGCTGTCTGGGAGTCAGAGTCAGCCTTCGGCTTGGGCATTTCGACTCGCAAAATCCACATTCAATACATTTGTCAATGAGCGGGGAGACCAATGCCAGAGATTTAAGATGCGTGACGTGCGCCTGCGGATCGGCGTTGATCAGTACATTCGGGTTCAGCATGTTCTCGGGGTCGAGCAGCGACTTGAGATCACGCATGATCGAGTACGCCTCCGCGCCCCATTCGGTTTCAACAAACGGCGCCATATTGCGTCCCGTGCCATGTTCGGCCTTGAGCGAGCCATCATATTTTCCACTGACGATAGCCACCATGGCGCGCAGAAATTTATCGAAGTGCTGAATTTGTTCTTCGTTATCAAACGCCTGGTTGACGAGAAAGTGCAGGTTGCCATCTTTCGCATGACCAAAGATCACGCCCTCGGCATACCCATGATCGTCGAAGAGTTGGCGCAGATCGGTGACCGCATCCGCAAGATGCTCAACAGGAAAGGCGATATCCTCATTGACCGACGTTGTGCCGCGCGGTCGCATCCCGCCGACAGAGGCGATAATGCCTTTGCGCGGTTTCCACAGCGCGGCCTGTGCAACGGGATCGTCCGTAAAGTTGACATCGTGAATCAATTTTAGATTCCGGATGACACGCTGCGCCTCTCTCCGAAAGATGGTAATTGTTTCCGCGTCCTCAGCCTGATACTCCACCAGGATCGCCGCCGCACCATTCGGCAGTTGCTTGAGGATCGCCGGCACGCCTGCGTTATTTTCAACTGCACGAAGTGACTCGCAGTCCATGATCTCTGCCGCGCGTGCGCCCGATTGCTTGATGGGATAAATCGCCGCCGCAGCATCACGGATATTCTTGAAATACATCTGTCCGGTGTACTTGTAGGTGTAATCTGGCAGCGTATGGAGCACAGCTTCGGCAATGAATCCAAGTGTGCCTTCGGAACCGATCAGGAGATGCATGAGAATATCGAGCGGGGAATCGAAATCAAGGAAGGCATTGAGCAGGTAGCCGTTATTGTTCTTCATCTGATAACGGCGACGAATTTTGGCCGCTAATGCTTCGCCTTTGTATTCTGTTGTTGATTTGGTGATTCTTCGCTTGATTTCAATCAATGCTTTGGCTATATGCGGCTGTTCGTTTTCAAATATTCGATCTGCATTTGGAGCAGCCGTATTAAGCACAAATCCATTCGTCAATACGAATGTCATCGAATGGATGGTGCGATATGAATTTTCGGTCACGCCGCAGCACATGCCGCTGGAGTTGTTCGCAAGGATTCCGCCCATCATGCAGGCGTCGATGGATGCGGGGTCCGGTCCGATGCGGCGACGGTGGGACTTGAGCACGTTATTGATAAATCCACCGACGATGCCGGGCTCGAAGCGGATCAGCGTTCCTCCATCTTCCACGCTGTATTGGTCCCAGTGCTTTGAAATATCCACGAGAATACCGTCAGTCACCGCCTGCCCGGAAAGGCTTGTCCCTGCCGCGCGAAAGGTCATCGGGATTTTGTTGTCTTGTGTGAATTTGAAGAGAGATTGAATTTCGCCGATCGAATTGGGTTGAACAACCGCCTGGGGCACGAGACGAAAATAGGAAGCATCATTGGCATAAGCGATGCGGTCGATCAAGCGGGCCTTGACGCGGGTGGATGAGATGATCTTGGAAAGTTTCGATGCAATGTCCATCAATCGTATTGTACATTTATTTGGGGAGTGTGAAACTTCCAAATTTCAGGGAATATGCTATGCATCTCGATTCCCAAACGACTCTTTCAAATTGGTATAGATTGTTTCAGCGGCGTAGGCGCGGTCTGTGAGTGGATTCAGCCATTTGGCCATCTCTACCGTGATGAGCGGGATTGCTTTGCGTCCATAGAAATACTTGGAATATAACTCATTTGCCCCAGCTTCATCCCACGCCCAGTTGAGGTGAGTGTAACGCGACGCATCCAATGGACGCGTGTAGCCGCGCAAGGTTTTTTCCTTATCTATACTTGCATAGTGTTCAAAGTAGGTTATCACCAGTTCGCGCAGATTCTTATACACAGGTTCCCGGAACCCCAGATTGACGTAGTTCGATTTGGCGACCGCTCCCCAGCGCCCGTCCACTTGATACAGCGCGAGCACATGATCATCATCCGTATCCGGTTCGGGTACGAGATCGATCAGAAGGGGTCTGCATCCGATTCGCCATAATGCCAACGCCGCAAAAAATCCGCCATCCAGGCAGTGACATTGCCTGTCCAACATGACGTTCAGGGGAGACCGATCGCGCGCCTCGCCAATATAAGGCATACTGTCCAAATATTCCTGGATCGCAAAAGGAGTATTCAAACTGAGAAATTCCTGACGTAGGTCTGCGCGCAGGTGGGATTGAAATTGACTCATGAACGACATAGGTCACCCTGTATTCGATACGCCGTGTTGTGTGCGGTCTCTTGCAGTGGGGATTATATAAGAAAAGAGAAAGACCTGACATGTCTACGATTTGTGCATGACACATGTCAGGTCTGGGTGCTTGAATAATTGTAAGGTTCGTTAGGGAAGGAGAACAACTTTGCCGGGGATGGGTGTCTTGCCTCGAAATTCCATCGCTTCGGCGGCTTGCTCTAATGGGAAGGTGCGATTTACGAACACCTTGAGTTTACCGTTATCGACCATATCCGCAAAATTTGCCATTATTTCAGAGCTCGGTTGTGCTGCAAAGCCATAACTCTTGATTCCCAGCCGTTCCGGCTCCTCCTGCGGCATTTGCATCGCCAGCGTGCCTACATATCGCCCTCCGCGCTTGAGAACGTTGTAGGACTCCTGCACATGCGGTCCGCCGACAAGATCCAGCACGACGTCTACGTCTTTGACGGCATCTTCCACGCGTTCTTTTGTATGGTTCACGTAGCGGTCAAGTCCCAGTTTATTGACAAGATCCGCCCGTTCCGGAATATCTGTCCCGTATACGTATGCACCGGCACTTTTCGCAAATTGGAGGGCGTAGGTTCCAACGCTTCCGGCAACTCCCTGGATCAGCAGGCGTTCGCCCTTTTGTAATTTGACCACATCAAAGAGCGTTTGCCAGCCAGCAGTAGCAGCCAGAGGAATGGAAGATGAATAAACAAAATCAAGGGATTTGGGTTTAAGTGCGATCTCACTTGCTTTCGGAGTTGTATACTCGGCAAATGTCCCACTATGGAGTACGACTGCACCGTAGACTTCATCGCCCGGTTTAAAATTCGTTACATTCTTGCCTACTTCCACAACTTCCCCCGCAACGTCTGTCCCCAGCGTCATCGGCGCAGTCGCCATGAAGGAAACATAACCCGCGGCAACTGCAATATCAAACGGGTTGATGGACGCCGCACGGACGCGTACTAAAACTTCATCATCAGCGGGGGTGGGTTGAGGAATATCTTCCAACTGCACAGGTTTTCCCCATTCATTGACACGGATAGCCTTCATATTTTCAAGTCTCCTTAGTAATAAAATGGTTACAACAAATAAAAGAGCGATGCGAGTTCTTGTGCGCCGTCGATACGATCTCCTTTCCGTTCGTGCAGCCGATCATCAAAATGGGGTATCAAATTATTTGTGGGTCATGTATAGCACAAATCCTATCCGAATTCAATAGGAAAATGCAATTTGTAACCTGCTGGACGACACCTTTGCCAATTTCGTTGCGTGCGTTCTCAGTAAAGCAAATCCTTCATTGGAATGAATTGTCATCGATTTGATATATACCAAATTCAGCGTTGGTTATAATAGGATGACACCAAATCCTGTCATATCGGGTTCATCGCCAATATCTTAGAGGTAGTCATGGAGCACAAAACGATTCCATTCTCGCGGCGCAGGGTGGATTGGATCTTTGTCGGCTTTTTCCTCATCATCTTCTTTTTCATCACCTATATTGTGGACATTGAACAACTCGTCATTTCCGACCCTGACAATTTTCAACAACCGATCTGGCCGCCCGCATCCATGGTCAAGCTGGTTCATTGGTATGGAAGTTTGTTCGATCCGCTGCTCATGGCGCGTCCGCCATGGTGGAAAATGACCATCTGGGTCGATGTGCTGTTCTACGGTCCGTTCTATGTGTTTGCTGTGTATGCCTTCATCAAAGGCAGGGACTGGATCCGCGTCCCGGCGATCTTTTATTCAGGCATGATGTTTACCGGCGTCACGGTAATCTTGGGAGAAGAGATTGCGGGTCCGCACGCGACGCCGTATCTGCCTCTCGTCCTTGGGCTGAATCTGCCCTGGTTGCTGACGCCAATATTCCTAACTCTTCGCCTGCGCAGGGCACATCCATTCGCGATGGACGACCCCCAATGAGCTTTTCGCAGCGTTATGGAAATTGGGCGATCGTCGCTGGCGCTTCAGAGGGACTTGGAGCAGAATATGCCAGGGAACTGGCGGCGCGCGGCCTGAACCTGATCCTCATCGCGCGGCGCGAGGAGCTTCTTCAATCTCTTGCAGCCGAGCTTTCAGAAAGATACAAGATCAGGGCAAAGCCTCTTGCGCTCGACCTATCCTCACCTGATGCAGCGGAGAGAATCGTTCAGCACACCATGGATCTGGACATTGGACTCCTGATTTATGACGCTGCATTCTCGACTGCGGGTCCGTTTCTCGAACAGCACATGGATGACCATTTGCGCGAAATCCATACGAACATCTACTCACCTCTTAAGTTGGTGTATTTGTTGGGTCAGCGCATGCTCGGGCGTGGGTATGGCGGTATCATTCTCATGTCTTCCTTGAGCGCGTTTCAAGGCTCGGCATATATTTCAACGTACGCAGCAACCAAGGCATTCAACATTGTCCTGGCGGAGAGTCTATGGGAGGAATGGCGAATGAACGGTGTGGATGTATTGGTCTGCATTTCGGGCGCAATCAAAACGCCAAACTATGATTCCAGCCAACCCGCGAAGACAGGCGGAGTCGGGGATATGACGATGAACGCCACAGACGTGGTGCGTGAAGCGCTGGATGCATTGGGAAAACAGCCGTACGTGATACCGGGACGGATGAACCGCATTGCCAGTTTTGTAATGCGCCATCTCCTGCCGCGCAAGGCAGCGATCAAGTTTATGGGACGCACCTTGAGGGAAATGTATGTGAAGTGAAACTGGATCCTCTGAGACAGGCCAAACTTGTCTCAGAGGATCGATTAGCTCAAAGATTTATTTTGCACCCAATGATATGAGTTTGCCGGATCCGAGCCCACTTTGATCGATGTTCGGCTTTCCGTAATATCGTATATTTCCGCTTCCGTTAACGTCGGTTCTCAAGGTGTCGGTCGCCCAGACTGTGACATCTGCCGATCCCGGGATACTGATATCTGCTGATGTTGTCTCCAGGTTTCCCGCCAGATAATTTCCAGAGCCAATGATCGACACTTTTTGGGTGTCGGCTTTACCTGTAAGCTTGACGTCCCCGGAACCTTTGACAGACGTATCCAGCGTTTTGACGCTGATGCCGTCAATCGTGATGTTCCCTGAGCCAGAAAGGTCCATGGAAAGTGTATCGCTGCTCAAACCCTTGAACGTTATATCACCTGAGCCGAATAACGAAATACTGATCGAATTGGATTTTACTGGATCAACATAAAAGTTTCCCGAGCCTTTCAATGAGACGGCCTTCAAATCTTTTACGGTCAAATTGTATGTGATTGATTGTGATGGATTGATATTGAGATTGGGTTTTACGGCCAATATGAGTTCACGACCTGTGACTCTTATGTCCAGAAGAGGCAGAATGTTGTCATCTGTTTGGACGGACAAACTTTGGACCTCTCCCTGTTGGATGAAAACATTTCCAAAGCCTGCCAGTGTGACGCTGTCAAAGTTGCTGACGTCAATGGTTTGAGTTTCAAGATTTCCCGACCCGTCGACCGATTTTGTGTTCAATACTCCACACGCCAGAGAAGGGAGGAAGAACAGTATGATGAGAAATATACGGAGATGGTGTTTCATGGATATATCCTTTTTGATTGTGTCTTCATCATATGAGCCTTAATATTCGCCTGCAACTATCTCTGGTGGAGTTTTATCCTAGCCGGTCGGACAGGTGTGGATATTGATAAAATGAACGTGTGAAACGATATTCCGTTCCCCTCAATGAAATTCGACGTGAGCACGTTGTCCTAAACTCACGGTTCATCGCCACGCTAATCCCCGTATTTAGCATCGATGAGGCACGCTCGTTCATCGCCCGCATCAAGAAGGAATTTGCGGACGCATCCCACAACGTCCCTGCCTACATCATTGGGGGAGGGAACACCGTTACCGAATATTTTTCCGATGACGGCGAACCCTCCGGTACGGCCGGCAAGCCTGCACTTGCGGTCTTACGCGGCAGCGGATTGGGCGATGTCGCTGTGGTGATCACTCGTTATTTTGGCGGGACATTGCTCGGCACAGGCGGATTGGTAAAGGCATATACAGAATCGACTCGGCTTGTGGTGAACGCTGTTGGGCGCGGGCGACGTGTCGCAGTGCACGTGGCAATGGTCGCGATTCCGTATAGCCTGCTGGAACGCATCCGCCTGATGGTGGCGCGGAATCAGGGCGAAATCCTCGCTGAAGATTTCGCTGCGGATATTACGATGACTCTCCAGTTCCCGGTCCAGTCATTCGATGGATTTCAGAACGAACTGGGTGACCTTTCAGCCGGGAAGATCCGGGCAGAAGTGATCGAATCGACCGAAAAGATTGTAGTGGCGACAAAGCCCTGACAGTGGGATCAACCATCTTTGCGGGCGGGGGGTTCTCCTCCAAAATAAGAATACTTTTTAGGTATAATACCTGAGACTAATTTCTGGCGTTTTGTGTGTGATTGTCGGAGGAGAGAATCATGGATCAACAACCAACCTGGATTGGGCGGACTTTGAGTGGTCGTTATCGGATCGACGCGATGCTGGGACAGGGAGGTATGTCGGCTGTCTATAAATCGACAGACCCGAATTTGAAACGCGTCGTTGCGATCAAACTCATTCATCCGCATCTCTCATCTGACCCTTCATTTGTGATGCGATTTGAAAGTGAAGCATCCTCGGTTGCGAGCCTTCGTCATCCGAACATTGTTCAGGTCTATGATTTTAACACTGACAATGGCGTGTATTACATGGTGCTCGAATTTATCCCCGGTGAGACACTTCAAGACCGTCTGAAACGCCTTGTAGATGCCGGGCGACAACTCTCGATCGAAGAGGCCATCAAGATTACAGTTAATATTAGTGATGCGGTGGGATACGCTCATCAACGCGGGCTGGTGCATCGCGATATTAAGCCTGCCAATATCATGATCGACGTGCAGGGTCAGGCGATCCTCATGGATTTTGGAATTGTCAAGATCATGGGCGGTGCCAGCCATACGTCAACGGGTGCAGTGGTGGGCACGGCGCGCTATATGTCACCTGAGTTGATCCGCGGCGAGATGGCAGATCACCGCTCAGACCTGTATTCGCTCGGGGTGACGTTGTACGAGATGTTGAGCGGTCGTCCACCGTTTATGGCCGATTCCGCGATGACCTTGATGATGATGCACCTCAACGATCCAGTTCCAAATGTACGCGGCTTCAGACAGGATATTCCCCCGGAAATGGTCCGCATCCTTGAAAAATGCCTGGCAAAGGATCGCAATGAGCGCTACCAATCTGCTGCTGAATTCTCCGCGGACCTGCGAGGCGCGTTGACCGGCACCGCTCAACGGTCATCGGTCACTTCGCCTGATCTTCGGAAGCTAAACGACAATGCCACTAGGCTGGAACCTTCACCGGTCAGCCCGAGCAAGGTCCAATCGACACCGGCTGGTGCCACAAAAATGGAGTCGGCAAAATATGCTCCTGCAGGTGCAACCAGGCTCGAGCCAACGCCGGCTCCCGTGAGTACAACCGGTTCTCATTCCCAGCCGATGCCTTCTGTTGGAGGCACGTCCGCGGTCTATCCACCGGCAGCGAAGCCGGCTTCATCGAGTCGTTCCCTCTGGCTGATCGGGGGTGGTTTTGCGGTGATCGCGTGTCTGGCGCTCCTGTTAATCGGTGGCAGGTTGATCTTCAGCAACTTTATCTCCCCGCCCGTTCCGACCGAGACTCTACTTGTGGCGACGGATACAAGCGTAGCGACCGAAGCTGCGGTCATCCCTCTTGCCACGGAAACCGTTGCGCCTACAGCACTTCCCACCGAGACATCCTTGCCAACCGCTACGCCCACACCGACAACCCCCTATGTGGTTATCACCGGTATTCGTGTGGAGGGAAATCTCTATATTGTGGATTATGAGGTGCATAACCTGGATGACTCCATGCACGTTCACATTTTCTTCAACACAGTTCCACCAGAACAGGCCGGTTCACCCGGCAGAGGTCCCTGGAAATTGACATGGAATGTGTATGGTAACCCTCCTTTTACGCAGTACGGCATTGCCAGTCGTCCACCAGGCGCTACAGCGTTATGTTCACTCGTTGCTCATAGCAATCACACTGTCATCCTTGGCACCGGAAACTGCATGGATCTCCCTCAATAACCTGCATCAAGAATAAGTGTATTCCCCTGTGCAAGAAGCTTTGCACCTGATAAATCATCAGCCCGACATGACCGTCGGGCTGATCTCATTATTCCGTATTTCCATCCCACATTGACCATGAGCGTCCGTCGCGGGCCAGGAGTTCATCTGACTCTTTTGGACCCCACGAGCCGGGTTCATAAAGCGCCAGCGGCTGCTTTTGCATCTCCCATACCTGGAGAATGGGATCGATGATTCCCCAGGCAGTTTCCACCTCATCGGCGCGGGTGAAGAGCGAAGCGTCACCTGTCATCGTGTCGAGCAGGAGGCGTTCGTATGCCTCGGGCAAGGCCGTTTTGCCGAAGGAGTCCTCATAGTGGAATTCCATATCCACTGAGCGCAGTTTCGCAACTGTATCCGGGACCTTGGCTTCGAAACGCCAGTGCACCCCTTCATCAGGTTGAAGATAGAGGACCAGCATATTGGGTGTCATGCCATTCGATTCAGATGGAAAAAGCAAATGGGGAGGGCGCTTGAACTGGATCACAATTTGGGATAATTTTTCCCTCAACGATTTTCCCGAGCGTAAATAGAACGGTACTCCCTGCCAGCGCCAGTTGTCGATCTGGAGTTTTATTGTGGCGTAGGTTGGGGTGGTTGACTCGGTATTCACGCCTTGCTCTTCACGATATCCTTTGTATTGAGCATGAACCGTATTCTGGATCACATCCTCCTCTTGCATGGGGCGGATGGAACTCAGTACTTTGACCTTTTCGTTGCGCAGTGCAGTTGCTTCGAAAGATGCGGGAGGTTCCATTGCCACGAGGGTTGCCAGTTGTAACAGGTGGTTCTGGAACATATCCCGCAACACGCCGATGCCGTCGTAGAAACGGGCGCGGTGCTCCACACCGACCTGTTCGGCGACGGTGATCTCTACATGATCGATATAGTTTCGATTCCACAACGGCTCGAAGATGGTGTTGGCGAATCGCGTGACCAGAATATTTTGCACCGTTTCCTTGCCGAGATAGTGATCGATGCGATAGATCTGCTTTTCATTCAGGGTCTTGTGGATCTGTTCGTTCAAACTGCGCGCGGAGGCGTAATCGGTGCCGAATGGCTTTTCGATAACCACTCGCCGCCAGCCATTGGATTCGTCGAGCTGACCGGTAAGCCCCAGCAAATCGATGATGTTTGGAAAAACGCCCGGAGGTGTTGCCATGTAATAGATACGATTCCAGGAGCCCTTTTCCCAGCTCGCCAGAAAGCCGCTTAATTTCTTGAAGTCTGCGAGGTCGGTGTATCGTCCCTGCTGGTATGCAAGGCTGGGCGCAAACGTCTCCCATTCATCCGGCTTGAATTCGAAGGAGGCGAATTGTTTGATGCCTTCCTCCAGGTGCACGCGGAATTGATCATCTGAAAAAGCAGTGTTGCCGTAGCCGACGATGCGAAACTGTTTTGGCATACGTCCCTTACGGCATAAATTAAAGAGCGATGGCACAAGTTTGCGTTGTGCCAGATCGCCCGACGCACCGAAGATCACAATTGAAGTTGGTAAACCGTTATCCATATTTATAATCGCTCCAGCGCCGTCCTCGGCGCTGACTTCGCCACCGGCGGCTCAAGCAGACCATTCTTATTCCGCCTTCTTGATGGCGTGCCCGCCAAATTGATTACGCAGCGCCGCTAACATGCGCGCAGTATAGTTCTCTTCATCGCGGCTGGCAAATCGTATTTGCAGGGCCAGCGTAATTACCGGTGCAGGGATATCCAGGTCAATCGACTCGAACACTGTCCAGCGACCTTCACCAGAATCCGCCACCCAGGGCTTGATATCCGTAAGTTGCGTGTCTTCATCCAAGGCGTTCGCGGCGAGATCCAACAGCCAGGAACGCACCACGCTGCCATGTTGCCAGATGTGTGAAATCTGCGCCAGGTCAAGGCCGAACTCGTTCTTGCCTTTCAGGATACT
>JBGPNQ010000046.1:0-21520 GCA_041487615.1 Anaerolineae bacterium | reverse complement strand
TCCTGCCGCCGGGCTTGAGTTGCGCGATGAGCGGCGGCGGGATCAAGTCCGGAGCCGCGGTGACGATGATCTTGTCGAACGGCGAGTGTTCGCTCCAGCCGTAATAGCCGTTGCCCACGCCGACCTCGATGTTTCGATAGCCAAGGCGTCCGAGCCGGCGCCGGGTGTCGAGCGCCAGCTCCTCGATGATCTCGATGCTGTAGACCCGTTTGACCAGTTCCGAAAGAATCGCGGCCTGGTAGCCGACCCCGGCGCCGACTTCCAGCGCCACATCGCCCGGATCGGGCTGGAGTAAATCGGTCATGAGCGCGACGATGAAAGGCTGCGAGATGGTCTTGCCGTAGCCGACCGGAAGCGGCGAGTTGAGATAAGCATAGGGCTGCAGCTCCAGGGGCACGAATTCATGCCGCGGGATCTTGCCCAGTCAATAGCTGCGTCAAACAATGCACGCGCTAGGTCCAAATCATTGATCGATTCGAAGGCATAGAAATGAGCCTTTCTAGTTTTATGATAATCATTAAAAGGCTTATTTATGGCGGCGCAGATTCGGCCGGCGGCTTCCCCATCACGGAAAGCAATGAAAAAGTCGGCTTCGGAATGCTCGAAAAATGGATGCTTCTTACGGTTCAGGGGCAAATAGGCATCTACATACAGAGGTGGGACCCACTGCGGACAATCCTTGTAAAGCCTATAAGGCAGTTCCACGAACTGTTTCACCTGGGCTTTGTTGTTTGTGTCGATTTTATCGATGGTAAACATGAGAGACTCCTGCAATGGGGTTGACGTCCGTCGTAGTATACAACACAGGAAATCGGATTTCGACGTGATGAAAATTGCCGTACTAACTTTTCGCAAAAGCCTTCATGCTATACTTGTAAAAAACTGTGCGGAGGAACCATCCATGGCACGTAATGAGCAGCATCAGGAACTACTTCGAAAGTACGCTGAAGTGATCGTCAGAGTCGGCCTAAATCTACGGGCAGGACAACGTCTCATCATCACCAATTCGACCTCGCGCGGTGTACTACCGCCGGCGCGCGATCTGGTCCATGAAGTGGCGAAAGCTGCCTACGCAGCGGGCGCAAGCTACGTTGACGTCATCTGGGGCGACGAGGACATGCTCCGAATTCGTTTGCAGAATGCGCCGTCCGATTCATTCGACGAATATCCAAAGTGGCATATCAAAGGCATCCTGGACATGATCAAAAGAGGCGACGCGTTGCTCTCCATTTATGCCAATGATCCAGATGTATACAGCGGAATGGATCCGGAGCGCGTGGGTGCGGCGCAGCAATCTCATCTGCAAAACTATCAGGAAGTTAGCATCCCGGTTAGTCGCAACGCAATCAACTGGTGCGTGGTCGCTTCCGGGGCGCCCGCCTGGGCAAAAAAAATATTCCCCGATTTGAGCACGGAAGAAGCCGAGCAGGAATTATGGCGGGACATCTTTGAAACGACACGCGCCACCGCACCTGACCCTGTTGCCGCATGGCAGGAACACATCAAGAACCTTCGCAAACGAGCAGATTATTTGCAGGCGAGGAAATATTCTGCACTACACTATCGCGCAGCATCCCCTGAGGACAAGTCACCGAACACAGATTTCACCCTCGGGCTACCGCGGGGACACAAATGGATCAGTGCACAATCTCTGGCAGAGAACGGCGTGCTCTTCACAGCCAACATGCCGACAGAGGAAATTTTCACACTTCCAGATCGTCACCGCGCAGACGGGACCGTTTGTGCAACCTTCCCGCTCAGTTATGGCGGCAGCCTGATCGAAGATTTCAGTCTGACCTTTGAAAACGGCAGAATCGTCAAGGTCAACGCGAAAAAGAATGAAGCCATCCTGCAGAAGCTGGTCAACACCGATGAAGGTTCCACGCGACTCGGCGAAGTGGCCCTCGTCCCGGCAAGCTCGCCCATCGCCAGGCGCGGACATCTCTTCTACAACACGCTCTTCGATGAGAACGCATCCTGTCATATCGCAATCGGACGCGCCTATCGTTTCACGCTCAGCGGAGGAGAAGAACTCACCGATGAGGAGTTCAACGCCGCTGGAGGCAATACCAGCCTCAACCACGTAGACTTCATGATCGGCTCTTCGCAAATGGATATCGATGGCATCACCGAGGACGACACGCATGAACCTCTGATGCGTCAGGGTGAATGGGCTTTTGAAGTTTAGCCTCGCGCTTCGCCAGCGTTCAGCGCGCAGATAGTATGGCAAAGAGTCTCCTTGCGAGGCTCTTTTGTTATTAGAACATCTGTTATACTTTCGAATGTTGATGGAAAAATGAAAACAAATAGATTCGCATCTCTGTTTGAAGGTCTACCTCCAACCTATTGGCTGATTTGGACAGGCACACTCGTCAACCGCCTCGGTGGTTTCGTTATCCCTTTCCTGGCGCTGTACCTTACTGTCCAGCGAGCCATTCCTGTAAGCCGCGCAGCGCTGATCGTTTCCCTCTTCGGCGCAGGCTCATTTATCGCTCAACTTGCGGGTGGCGAACTGACCGATCGCCTCGGTCGTCGCCCGGTCATGTTGATGAGCTTTTTCATTACACCCGTTTTCATGATCACACTCGGGTTGGCGCAGAATATTCTCCTAATGTCGGCAGCTACATTTATCGTTGGTTTCTTCACAGATCTCTACAGACCTGCCGTTGGTGCGGCCATCGCAGATTTGGTCCCGTCTGAATCACGGACACGGGCATACGGATATAACTACTGGGCGATCAATCTTGGCGCGGCGGTGGCTCCGCTTCTCGCGGGACTGATTGCGGAACATAATTACCTGATCCTTTTCGTAGCCGACGCGTTGACAACGGCGCTCTGCGGCTTGATCGTATTCATTGGTATACGCGAAACCCGTCCTCAGGAGGTAAAGTACGCTTCACACGCCTCCATCAACGATCGTGTTCGCCAGTTACGCCAGGCGCCGATTTTGCTGATCTTCACGATGATAGCCCTTTTCTTTGGATTAATCTATACGCAAGGAAATGTGACCCTGCCACTCGATATGCAGTCGCACGGACTCGGGCCACAGATTTACGGCACCGCGATCTCGGTCAATGGCTTTCTGATCATTCTGTTCACCATCCCGGTCAGCAATCTGGCAGCGAAGTGGCGGCGTTTCGAGACGATGGCAATCTCCGCGGTATTGATGGGTCTCGGTTTTGGCTTCACTGCGTTTGCATCCAGCCTTCCTTTGTTCGCGATTAGTATCGCCATATGGACGTTTGGTGAGATTGCGGCAACATCTGTGGCGCCAGCCATCATTGCGGACCTCTCACCGGTGGAATTACGCGGCCTTTATCAGGGCATATTCGGCTCCGCCTGGGGACTTGCCTATTTCATCGGTCCTCTGGCCGGCGGCTGGATCTATGACCAATTCGGAAGCGATACACTCTGGATCGGCTGCTTCGTATTGGGGATTATTCTCAGTCTATGTTATCTGGCTCTGCGCGCTCCCGCGCAAAGGCATAAGTTGCAAGCCGATTCATCGACGGATTGAAACGAATCATCGGCACAGGTATAATTTCTTTATGCAGGAAAACACTCACCCACCGATCGACCTGGATGAACTACTGGCAGCAGAGTTCAACTACATCGCCCAGACTGCCGGCCAGGCAAATGAAGATCGTGCCCGCGTATCATCGTTTTATCTCATCGCGGTTGGATCGTTGATCGCAGCATTGTTCGGAACGCAATATACGGGTTTTGACATGGCTTCGAAGACGGTCAGTATCATGTTTAGCGGCTTATTCGTCATGCTAACCCTGCTTGGAATATCCACGATCATGCAATTGGCGAGATTGCGCGCCGCATGGCACGAATCGATGCTGGCAATGAACCAGCTCAAGGATTACATGATCGAGCAGCACCCGGAACTAAGCGGGGCGTTCCGTTGGAAGACCAGCACGCTTCCCCCAAAATACAAGATGAGCAGTGTCTCGTATTTTCAGGCAGTGGAAGTGGCATTGATCGGCGGGTTGATGTTTGGAGCCGGAATCTTCTTTTTTGAGCAGGCATTCTTCAGGGCAATCCTGCTCCTGCATTGGGCCTTTGCTGTCATTGCCGGGTCATTGATGGTTCTCCTTCAGCTCCAGGTTTATAAGCGCTCCCTGAAATAACATGCCGCGCGATTATACCAACCAATCTCGGGCTGTCTTTCAACGATTGCCCGAATATAAACGTGACGATGCATGGATGCGCTCGTTTCTGCGCGAAGCGAAAATCGGACACATCGCTACTTCACAGGATGGACAGCCATTCATCAACCCAAGTACGTTCTGGTTCGATGAGGAGAACCACCAGATCATTTTCCACTCAAATGTCGTGGGGCGAATCCGCTCCAATATCGAGAACAACCCGATGGTCAGTTTTGAGGCGAGCGAGTTGGGGAAGATGCTGCCGTCGAATGTCGCCCTCGAATTTTCCCTCCAATATCGAAGCGTGATCGTTTTCGGCACAGCGCGTCTCGTCACAGATCCGGTCGAAGCGCGGCGAGTCCTGTATGAGCTTATCAAAAAGTATTTTTCAACGATGAGAGCAGGCGTGGATTTTCGTGAGGTTACCGATAAGGAACTTCGGGCAACATCCATATATGCCGTCAAGATCGAGGAGTGGAGTGGCAAGGAAAACTGGAAAGACCGCGCCGATCAATCGGAAGAGTGGGCGCCACTCGATGAGAAATGGTTTGAATGAGGAAACTTCTACCAGATTTGGACGTAGAATAAGTACATATTGAATTTGGAGGAAACCATGTCAGAAAAAACCCATACTGAAGAATTTCGTGTGAATGGTGAGGAATTGCTGGGTAAGATCAAAAATCTGATCAAAGAGGGCAATATCCGCAAAATCATCATCAAGGATAAAGAAGGTAAGACAGTTTTTGAGATCCCGCTGACTTTTGGTGTTGTTGGAGTGTTGCTCGCTCCGCAACTTGCAGCCATCGGTGCAATTGCCGCCCTGCTCAGCGAAGCCACCGTCGTTGTCGAAAAAGCGGAAGGCTAGTAAACGCTTATACACCAACCAGGAACGCTTAACCTTTCCAGCTTCCGCGCGTTCAAGCGAAGGAGCACTTCAGGGTGGAACAATTCGGAGATCGGTATCGTTCCTACCATTAGAAGGTTGGAGCGGTCTTCCCCTAATTGTAAGGAGTCATTTCGGCTGAAGACGTTTATGCGCAGTTCTAAATATGACAAAGTAGGTTGATTTTCTTCCCGCGAAGTGCTATAAATATTTCAGGGGAGCGATCCGAACGTTAACAACCAAACTTGGACAAGGAGGTAGTATGGATCGAAACGTTGGGCTATGGATTGACCATAAGCAGGCGTATGCCATTTGGTACGACGATGGCAAAGTAGAAGTCATACCTTCCCAGATCGAACCGCCCGCCCATTTTTCAGGAGGCACACGGCTTGGAGGCAAGCTGACCTCAAAGGCGGACACGGAACCGCGTCACAACGACCGATTCCGGTTGCAGTTGAACAAGTATTATCAACAAGTCATTTCCGCGCTCAAAAGCGCAAATTCGATCTTCATCATGGGACCCGGTGAGGCCAAGATCGAATTCGAAAAAGCCGTCAAAAAGAACAAGGACATGCATCAGCGGATACTAAAAGTGGAAACCGCCGCAAAAATGACAAAAAACCAGATGATCGCTTATGTGAAAAAGTTTTATAAAAATCGGGCAATTACGTAACCCTCAAAACTGAATATTACAAGGAGCCAGAGGCAAAACCTCTGGCTCTACGTTTTACCGACGCGTAACGCCCAATCCCGGACCATCCGGGAGGGAGAATTTCGCGCCATCATATTCCAATCCACGATACGGATCATTCTTGATTAGAAGCGGTCCATCCAGATCGGCATAGTCGCAAAGTGGAGCGAGGTGCGCCGCAGCAGTAACGCCCACTGAGGACTCGACCATGCAACTTAACATGATCTGCATATCGTGTGCGCGTGCCGTATGGATCATTCTCAACGCTTCGCGAATGCCCTCGCTCTTCATCGTTTTGACAACAACTCCGTCAACGGCACCGACAAGTTTGGCCACGTCATGTGAATTCTTCACGGTTTCATCAGCAAAAATGAGGATATTTACTTTTTGGGCGCGCAACTTTTCTTTGAGCCAGAAATATCCGTCCACATCATCCACGGCAAGGGGCTGCTCGATGAATTCAAGATCGTAGTCAATGAGACGCGGGATGATATGCAGAGCCTGTTCGCGGCCCCAACCGGCGTTCGCGTCGACGCGCAAACGGGCATGGGTTGCCGTACGAATGCCGGCAACTATCGCTTCATCCTTGTCGCTGCCTAATTTGATTTTTAGGATCGGGTATTCACATCCCCTGGCGCGCTCGGCCATGATCTCTGGTTCATCGATGGCAATTGTGAATGAGGTACCGGGCAGGTTGTTCGGATTCAAACCGAATAACTTGTATAAAGGCTGTCCGAGTTTCCTGCCCCACAGATCATGCAATGCCTCGTCAATCGCGGAGCGCGCTGCGCGTGAACCTGCGGGTCGCTTTGACAGGACGGTATCCAGGTTGAAGGGGTCATTGCCCAGATCGGGCGCAGATTTCAAGTAGTCGATGATCCCTGCCTGCGTTTCCCCATAATACGGGACAGCCGCCGCCTCGCCGACTCCATCATCCAAATAGACAAGAACATTATGACGCTGGTCGTCTGAGCCATGCGCAATACGAAAGGTTGTTTTCAGATTGAGCGTGATCGGTTCCCAGTGGAGTTTCATAGTTCCCTGCCCGGTGGTCGAGACGCAAGCAGTCGAGACCACCAAATTCATGCTTATATGCTATTTGAGGTTCGCCAGTGCGTGGTGGTTTCGATACGCTCCGCAAACCCAGGCGGGGCTACTCAACCACCGGGTTGACATTACCCCCTTCTCCTCAGAAAATCCAGCACTTTGGTAATCCATTCCTCGCGCCTTTCCAAATGAACGTTGTGCCCCGTCTTTTCAGGAATCCACAACTCGGCATTTGGGATGCTGCTGGCGATATATTGGGCATGTTCATCCGGCGCGTTGACTGGGTCGTCAGCGCCCATCACGACGAGAACCGGCTTCTCCACGCGCGCAAGTTCGGCAGGCGAGTAATTCGGCTCGGAGATGATTTCCTTCATCGTCAACCATAACATCTCCCGCCAGTATTCTTTTCCGTTCACGTCGCCGTGTAGTCTGATCATTTCATCTCGCCATGCAGGTGCTTCACGCGCGACGCGATCAGGGTCGAAAAGCTTCGGCTCGCGTTCGATAAGGTAACGTGTTACATAGGCGTTGGCAGCTTGTGGAATGCAAGTTTGAACAACATCGGGGTGCTCGATTAAAGTCACGAGTGCTGCATTTCCACCGTTGCTGTGACCGATGATATGCGCCTTGTCATATCCCATGGTATGGACAAAAGTGGCGACATCATCCGCAAGTTCTTTGAATGAATAGCTCGTACACGGATTATTCGATTTGCCATGCCCGCGACAGTCCGGAGTAAAGACCTTATAACGGCGAGCAAGTTCAGGCGCGATGGAATCCCAGTCGGTGTGGCTATCGATCGTCGAACCGTGAATCAGCACGATAGGCGCGTGATCCGGTTTATCCTCCCCGTACGCGTTGTAATAAATGTTTGCGCCGTTGATCTCGATTAAGGGCATTGCTTATTCCTGTGTCCCGCGCAGACGAGGCTCAAGCGCATCGCGCAATCCGTCGCCAAGGAAATTAAAGGCAAACATGGTAATGGCCAACGCCAGCGCGGGGAAGAGCGCCTGATTTGGATAGGCACGCAGCGCGCGTGAACCCGCTGAGATCATCGAACCCCACGAAGGAGTCGGCGGGTTGACACCGAGACCAATGAATGAAAGGAAAGCTTCGGTATAAATGTATCCAGGAATCGAGAGAGTCTCGACAACAATTAATGGTCCGAGAATATTGGGCAGGATATGACGGAACATAATGCGGCTGTTCGTTACGCCAATGGTACGTGCGGCTTCGATATATTCCTTCTCGCGCACAGAAAGGACCTGCCCACGGGTGAGGCGAGCCTGCGTCTCCCAACCCGTGAGACCAATACCGATCATGATAAAAAGCAAGCCGCCGAATTTGGCGTCCAATTGACCGAGATAGTAAGCGAATGTGCCCTCCGGTGGTTGGGCCAGCGTGGTGCGGAAGAACGCCATGAGCAGGATAATGAAGAGCAAACCAGGAAAGGCATAGAGCACGTCCACGATACGCATCATGATGTTATCCACGCGTCCGCCGAAAAATCCGGAGATGCTTCCATAAATAACACCGATAATGAGGCTGATCACCGGACCGACAAAGGCCACTGCTAATGAGACGCGCGTTCCGTAGACAATGCGGCTGAACAGGTCCCGACCCAGTGAGTCGGCGCCAATAAGGTATTTGTTATTAATAACCCCATAATCCTTCAATGACGGAAATAACTTTGTGATCCAGACGGGGACCGCATTTGCATCGAGCAGGGATTGTTTATCAAATGTGTAGGGAGCAATTACATCTGCAAAAATCGCCGTGAGAACAAGCAGGATAATGATGATGCCGCCGGTTACCGCGCCGCGATTGCGTAGTAGACGTCCCATCGCCTCCTGCCACAGACTTTGACTCTTGATGGTGATCGGCTGACCGGCCGCATGGTTAGGAGTATTGGTTTCGGTTGTCATGGATTCTCCTTATCACTCATAACGGATGCGGGGATCAAGAAAGCCGTAGAGTATATCGACTACCAGATTCGATATCACCAGAAAAACTGCGTACAGCAGAATCGTCCCCATGATGACAGGATAGTCACGGTTGCTGATGCTGATAACAAAATACTTTCCCAGGCCCGGAATACCAAAAACCAGCTCCGTGATGAATGTGCCTGTCACCAACCCGGCGAATAAAGGACCCAGCACTGTCACGACAGGAATCAGCGCGTTCTTGAGCGCGTGACGTAGAATCACCGCTCGTTCCGCCAATCCCTTTGCGCGCGCGGTGCGGATGTAATCCTCACGAATCACTTGCAGTACGCTGGCACGCGTCAAACGGGCGATCACGGCAGAACTGCCGAAGCCAAGGACAAAAGCTGGCAGGATGGCGTATTTGAAATAATCCCAACCCAGAGTACTCGGAAATACTCCCAGCACAAACGGCGGCTTGGCTCCCCACCCCGTGGGAGGCAGCCATTTGAGTGAAACACCAAAGATCCATACCAGCGTGGGCGCGAGTACGATGGTCGGAACGGAAACGCCAAAAATGGCCACGCTCATCGCCAGATAATCGGGCCATTTATTATGGTTGAGCGCAGAGAGAATCCCCAGGGGCATTCCAATAGTGACCGCAATCAAGAGTGCGAACAACCCCAACTGAAACGAAACCGGCAGCTGGTCTCGAAAGATATCGTTTACCGTCCGGCTGCGCGAGGCATAGGAAGGTCCAAAATTCATCCACTTGAACCAGTGCTCCCCGGTCTTGATGGTCAATAGATAATCGTCGTTCGATAGTAGTGTGGGCGCGTCCGTGGTGACGCGCGGAATGATCACTTCCGAAAGATAGGAAAAAAACTGGACATACAACGGATCATCGAGATGATAGTATTTTTCCTTGTTCGCTTGAATTTCAGCCGGTAATTTCTTCTCCCCGTCAAATGGCCCCCCTGGCACAGCATGCATCAACACAAACGTGATTCCCGATACCACAAACAGCACAACCAGCATGTAAATGATTCGACGGAGAATATAGGCTAGCATGGAAGGTCTCTTTACGCACCCAGGATTCTCTTACGCGCGTTTTCCAGTGTATCACGGATGGCGGTTACGCCAGTCGCCTCATCGCGCTTCCGTAACGCATCGATAATCCCTTCATGACCGTGTCCCCAGCGAAACTCATTGTTGTGGAGTGAGATATCCATGTAGAACAAGCGCTGCGCCTCGTTCATCAGGATTTCATAGTACCAAAGCAGGCGACTATTCCTACCTGCCGCCGCCAGTGCGACATGGAATTTTCGATTCGATTCCAGGAAGGTTTCCACATACTCAGCGCTTTTCGGATCGTGCTCCACCTGATTCTGCTTCTCCAACTGATCGATCTCCGCATCTGATATTTTTCTGACTGCCAGGCGGAATAATTCCGTTTCAAAGAAGATACGTGCATCAAAAATCTCCTGGATATCTGCCACGGAGACTGTCGTCACCATAAACCCGCGATTCGGGGTGTACTCGACCAATCCGTCCTGGACGAGAGAAGTGAGTGCTTCACGAATCGGAGTCTTGCTGACCTTAAATTGATCCAAAAACTGGTTCTCGCTTAGTGGCGCTCCAGGTGAAAGCTTACACGTAATGATGTCGTGCTTGATCTGTTCATATACTTGCTCTCTTAAGACCGTTTCGCGTGCCATGGTTCCATCCTTGCTTGTTGACGGTACAATGCGAATATTATATAATAAAAATATAATTTTGGTGTATCGAAAATATATTCAGAATATATTTTCCCCAGAAAGGAGAAGTATTCCCAATATTTGGCAGATGTGTACCTGGCTCGCTTGATCCATTCCAGATTTAGCTCGAGGAGAAACCACCATGTCGAAAAGATACTTCGCTTTCAGCCTGCTAGTCGTATTTGTTTTGATCGTCTCAGCCTGCGGAACACAGGCTACGGCAACATCACCGGCAGCAACAGAAGCTCCTTCCGTTGCGACGCAGCCTCCGGTTCCAACACATACGGCTCCCCCACCTGAACCAAAAATACTACGCCTCTCCGGCGGCGCCAGTGACTACGGCACAATAGACCCGTCTCTGGCTACACAGAGTGCCGAGATCCAGGTCATTGAGTCCACATCGCTTGGCGTTGTGCGTCAAAATGAGACCACGACCGAAATTGAACTCGCGATGGCCACGGGATATGAGGTCTCTGCTGATGGCCTGACCTACACTGTCCATATTATGCAAGGTGTGCCCTGGGTACGTTACAATGCTGACTCAGGTCAGGTTGAAGTCGTAAAAGATTGCCAGGGCAATGACCGCAACGTAACAGCGCAGGATTTCGCCTATGGCATCGTCCGCACGATTGACCCAGCCACGGCATCAGACTATGCCTATGCCCTGTTGCCCTATCTGGCCGGTGCTGCAGAATTCAATGACGGAACAAACACAGACCCCAACGCAGTCGGAGTTAAAGTGGTGGATGATAGCACCATTCAATATACATTTACAGCTCCGGCTGTTTATAACCTGAACCTGCTCGGCTTGTGGATCGCTCATGCGGAACCCAAGTGGCTCATCGAAGGTGATGACTGCACGCAAGCCGCCGGCGATAAATGGACGGAACAGGAATACTTCCAGGGTTATGGTCCCTTCATACTCAAAGAATGGGTCCATGATGCATCCATGACTCTCATCAAGAATTCGTTCTGGTCCGGGAACGAAATCGTCCCGCAGGCAAAGATCGATGAGATCCAATTCCATTTTCTCGATGCTTCGCCAGCATTATCCGAGTTCGACGCAGGCAACCTTGATATTACCGGCATCCCCTCTGAAGACTGGGACCGCATCCACTCCGACCCGTCTTACGCGGATATGATCCGCCCGGTGTATACGCTTGGCACCGAATGGTATGGTTTCAACACCAAGCTCGCCCCCACCGATGACCAACGCGTGCGCCTGGCACTCTCGCTTGCGATCGACCGCGAGACCCTTGTCAAACAGGTTGTCAAAGGTGGCATTCCTGCCCAGTTCTTCACCAATCCCGGTGCGGCGGGTGGACCCAAGCCTGAGCTTTATCCTGATGGAGGCGTGAAATTCAATCCGGACAAAGCCAGGGAATTGCTCAATGCCTATCTGACCGAGAAAAACAAAAAGCCTGAAGACCTCAAGATCACTTTGATGGCCAACTCCACGGAGGGTAATCAGAAGACCGGTGAAGCCATCGTTGGCATGTGGAAGGATGTGCTCGGCATTACTGTCAATTTTGTGACGCAGGAACGCAAGGTTTATCTCGTAACACGACAGGACGGCAAGGAGCAGATCTATCGCAATTCATGGGTACAAGATTACCCTGACGCGAACAACTTCCTATTTGACGTCTTTGGGCTTAACGCTGCGTTCACGGCTGTGGTTGACTGGCCGATCAATGCCACCGCCGACACGGCTGACGAATACAAACCCGGCGACAACCCGAACTTCGACAAATTCAACGATCTTCTGAAACAGGCTGCCAACGAACAAGATGCCAAGAAGCGCATGGATCTTTACGCACAGGCTGAGCAGATATTGCTGGTGGATGAAGCTGTGGTCGCGCCCCTTTACTGGTATACAGACGATATCCTGATTCGCCCCGAGATCAAATACACCGAATCCATCACAGGTTATGATCATTGGGAAAAGTGGGATATCCAGCGCTAATCATTAAGAGGCTGTAAAACGAGAGGATAATCTGGATGCGCATCCAGATTATCCTCTTTTGCTCGCCAATCTCGCGCGGACTCCACTGAAAAGCTTAATGGATTAAAAATTCAAACCGTGTAGAATCATCCCATGAAAGATATTCAATCCACCCTTGATGAACTTGCAAAACAGAATGACAATCGAACGTCCGTTTTCGAAGTTGAAATCCAGGAACTGAAAAACCACACCCTAACATTAGGCGGACGCCTGCTCAATGAGAGGCAACTTGATGATTTGCAGCGGTTCTTTCCCAGCCTGAAACTGGATAGCGCTTCGATAAGGATTCTCAGCCGGGACTCTCATGGCCGTGCCCACGTCGCTACGAATCTCACCGGGCTGTACGAAAAGCCAACGTTCGGCATGCCGCTATCAAGCGAATTATGTTACGGTACCGAGCTCGAAATTCTCGAGGCGGAAAAAGACTGGGTATTTACCCGCCAGCATGACGGCTATCTGGGTTGGGCATATCGTCCCTATCTCAAAGAAGGACCCGCTCCGAAGGCAACGCATCTTGTGAGCGCGCCAGCGATTGAAGTACGCGCAGAGCCGAATACTTCGAGCGAGATCGTCACCCGCCTTGTAAGTGGGACAGCCGTAGTCGTTGAAGAGACTCGTGAGGACTGGACCTGTGTATCAGCAAACCGGTCAGGCTGGTTGTCATCTTCACATTTGCGTTCATTGAATGATCTACCCGATACGCTTGAAAAGAAACGTGAGAGACTCATCCAGGATTCGCAGCGAATGATCGGTATCCCGTATCTGTGGGGCGGGACAAGCGAAAATGGCATCGACTGCTCGGGCTTTGCGCGGCTAGTTCATCGCTTGGTCGGCGTGGATATGCCGCGCGATGCAGATATGCAATATAAAGCTGCAACATCTATTGAAACACCTTTTGAAGCAGGCGACTTGTTCTTTTTCAGTGAGAAAGATGGTGGAGGGCAGATCACTCATGTGGGTGTAAGCCTCGGCGGCTGGAGAATGATCCATTCATCGCGCCGAAATAATGGCGTGTACATTGACGATCTTCAGCAAAACAAATCATTAATGGATATGTACGTTCGCGCCGGTTCCTTCTTGCGGTAAATCGGTCATTACAATTTGAATTTCAAGAGCGCTGACAACGTCTGGTACTGTCAGCTCTTTTCGATGTGAACACGGCAACCTGTGCACATGAGAGTCAAGTAAAATCATATAATGAGAATTCAAAACGAGAGGAAACCATGAAATCCTATCGGAAAGAACTGTCATTCAACATCCCTTCACGGCGCGGATTTGTAAACATCACCACGCAAGTGGAAGAGGCTCTTCGCGAAAGTGGAATTCAAGAGGGGCTCTTGCTGGTAAATCCCATGCATATTACCGCTTCAGTTTTCATCAACGATGATGAAAGCGGGCTGCATGGCGATTACGATAAATGGCTGGAAAAACTGGCCCCGCATGAGCCAGTCAACCAGTATCGGCATAATGATACCGGCGAAGATAACGCCGATGCGCACATGAAACGTCAGGTAATGGGACGCGAGGTTGTCGTTGCCGTGACGGACGGTCAATTGGATTTTGGTACATGGGAACAAATCTTTTACGGAGAATTCGATGGTCGCAGAAGGAAGCGAGTGCTCATCAAGATCATCGGGGAATAACGACAAAGAAGGACACGCCCATCAACAAAATTGATGGGCGTCAATCTCATTGAATTTTAAACTGAAAGACCGGTGACCAAAGCGACGGTCCGTTGGGCCCGTTCGCACGGACACGCCAATATAAGGTGATACCTGTTTGCAGATTAATTGCAGGCGTATAGGTTGGTGTTAAGATCTTTGCATTTACCAGATTGGTCGAAAAATTACCATATCTTGAAATCTGGATCGTATAACCGGTCGCTCCGACGACGCTCTGCCAGCCGAAAACAGGTCTCAGGCTGGTCAGAGAAGCGTTATTTCCTGGTGCCGTAAGAACGGGAGCAAGTATGGCAGTACGGAAATATCTTGAGGTGGACCAGGAACTATAGTGACCCATAGCATTGAATGAACGTACACGCCAATAATATGTGGCGTTGGTGATTAACGGGGTCGCCTGTACATACTGCGAAGATACAACATTTTCATCCAAAGTAATGGAGCTAAAACTTGCATCGGTTGCAACCTGGATCTGATAATGGTCCACGCTATTGCCGATTGGAAGGGTGACATCGGCCCAGTCCAGCGTAGGTTGGTAGTTGGTGATGAGCGCCATATTCGATGGAGTAAGCAGAGTTGGGATGCCCGGAGGATTCCCGGTTGTGAACTTCCAACTCGTTGACCACAGGCTTGGTCCGTTCAATGCTTCCGTTCGGACACGCCAATATAATAAAGTATTGCGCGTTAGATCGGATGTATGTGAGTATTGCGATAAGGATGCTGACTTACTACTCAGCACAATCCGGAAGTCCTCATATTTCGATAATTGAACTGTATATTTTGTGGCTCCGCTGGCATCCATCCAATCGAGCGTCGGACGAAGGTAATTGAAGGCAAAACCATCGGCAGGCGAAATCAACTCGGGCGGTAAAACCGCGCTGCGAAAAGACCACACGGCTGTCCATAGGCTATATTGCCCCAAGGTATTAAATGCACGGACGTGCCAGAAATATTTGCTATTGGGAGAAAGATCCGCCGGAACAGTAAACTCTGACAGGATTGCCGATTGATCGTAAAGAAGCGTCGAAAATGTGCTGTCAGAAGCAAGCTGTACCTGATAGTGGTCCAGTTGCGTACCTGTCGGGATCGTTGAGTCCGTCCAATTTATTTTTGGTTTGTAGTTCGTGGTGAGACTGCCATCGGCTGGCGAACTTATATTCGGTCGGGAGGGCGGATTGGCCGTTTTGAAACTGCGGACGGCAGACCAATCGCCGTTTCCAAAAGCTCCGAGGCCGCGAACTCGCCAATAATAGATTTTGTTGATCAAGAGATCCGTTGTCACCGGGTAGCTGATCCCTAATACTTTCGTGTTGATCGTCAGGCTTGAAAAACTGGCATTTGAGGAGACCTGAAGTAGATAGGAAGTCGCTTCACTAACAGCTTGCCATTCGAAACTGGGACGCCGGTTTTCCAGGACAAAGCCATCGGCAGGGTTGACCAACACCGGCGCGCAGGTTGTCGTTGTTGTGCTGACCGAATTGCTCGAATCCGATTCCACTCCCTGGCGGATGCTCGTGATATAGAAAGAATATAAGGTATTGCAAGCCAGGCCGGTCACTTGAAAACTTGAGATACCCTGGCTTACGCTGCCAACTTTGACTCCATCCCTGTAAATATTGTAGCCATCGATATTAGCTGGCTCATCAGACGACAATTGCCAACTCAAGTTTACGCTGGTCGCAAATACCGTCGCAACTGACAAGTTCGTAGGACCATACGGCTTGATCTTGAACTGCCAAACGGGGCCAAGGGTATTCCCGTATCCATTCGTGGCGGTGACCTGCCAGGAATATGAGCCACCGGGACGTACACCCAATTTATAGAGTGAGCAATTCCCGTTAACCGTTGAGTCCATTGCTCCACCCCAAATGTGGACAGAGCAAGTATCGCCTGTAGTCTTCCAAGTCAACGAGGTATTCTCCATGCGACCTAGAGTTGAGTCCTGAGCAGGATTCAAATTCAGAGGCACGCTCGGAGACGATAGATTCGCCGTTCCACTTTTGACGGTAAGCGGCCCATCCAGCACATTGCTGTCGATGCCGAGCGTGAGCCCTCCCCACGTTTCGTTATGTCCTCCGGCATATTGACGCAATCGTTGATGATTTCCCCACAGGCTATTGGACAGGCACGCTGCGTTCCAGACGGAAGCGGTCTCAAGATAAGCAACGGTGCCTGCATTACCATACCAATTTGCGATCCATAAGGCGTCGGGAACATTTGGGATGCTGGCCCAATCCGTTGGCGCGGACGCACACGAAGCGCCGTAGACACCGGCAAGGTTCCCGCGTGCTCTCATTTCCGCCACCCAGCCTGAAATAAACGAATTTGCTGCATTCCGACACGTTGCATTGCTCGTGTTGTACGCTTCCAGGTCATAATAAATGACGGTGCCGGAGCCGTCTGCATCGGAAAGCCCAAGAAAGATGGCTGTATCAAGCGCCGCGTCAGCTTCAGCAACTCCTTGAGAATAAGAGACAGTCGAATCGGAACTCATACGTGACAAGTACCCGGTGCAGTTTGCCTGCGGTCCGACCCAGGTGGGAATGAATCGCCAGCCCTGCGAATTTAATTGCGAGACGAACGACGCGCTCAACGCAAGGTTATTGCATCCGCGCGCAGAGCCACCAATATACAAATTGACCGCGTTATAGGGACTGCTTGTCCACCACATTTGCATTTGGGCGAGAGTGGGAATTTCACATTTGTCAAAGCCCTGACCTACGTATGCCTGTGTATCTGTATCAGCTAGAATTCCCATCACGGAAGCGGAGTCCGTTTTTCTGGTCAACGAAAAATTGTCCTGAATGGATGTCTGCCCAGTACCGGGCAATGGAATTGATGCCCAATGACCACCACCGTCATTTGTGCTTAACAATCTGGTTTCTCGCGCGCAGGTTAGGTCTTTACCAATATTTCCCGTGGCTGCACAGGTTCCTGTCATCCATTTGCCCCAACCATCCTGCGCTGAGACCATGTCAAGCGCAACAATATCAGAAGAGAGTGCATCTGCATTTTGAGATTCAATTAACTGGTCATCAACCAAATGAACGAGTCTGTTACTGTTCGGAACAATTAACGTTGAAGCGGAGAATGGCAGGGAAGTGTCAAAGGGAGTGTCAGGTTCAAGAGGGACGCGCCCGGCTAAAGTCCACGATTGGCCGGCATCCTCTGTTCCGAAAAATTCAGCGTCCGGAGAGTCGCCATCCCTCGCAACGACGGGCAGCATCGCGTTCGTATCATCGACAAAAATCGGCAATTGATAATGAGCATTGGATGCAGGCGCTTGCTCCTGCCACGATTCCGCGCCATCCTGTGTACGATAAAGTTTTCCGGCTGGTCCGCCGGCAACCCACCCATTTTGCACATCTATAAAATAAGCAGGCTCGCCCAGTGGGATTTGATGCGGCTGCCATGTCGTTCCACCATCCTGCGTTGAATACAGAAGTCCGACACTAAAGTTACTGCCAGTCGCAAATTTGAAAACAAGCCAGCCATTGAGCGTGTCACGCCATCCCATGTGGACTTCCGCAACTGCGGACGGAGCTTGTTCCAGTTCGGAAAAATCATGCTTGGCCGAATTCCATGCAGCTCCGCCATTGGTTGTATTTGCCAGAGTGAACTGGGATGTCGCATTTTGGTTCAGAACTGCCCAGGCATTCTGATCATCCAGAAAAAACACATCCATGATTTCATCGCCTGCGAGCGGTGGCGTAATATCCTGCCATGCGAGTCCGTTGTTATTGGTCCAGTAGAGCTGCTGACCCATCAATAGCCAGCCCATGTCTTCCCGTACGAGTTTAAAATCCCGGATGTCTGAGGCGGTTGTTGGAGCACTGACTTCCGCAGCCAAAGACTGACTTGCAGAAGGCAGAATTACAAGGATGAGAAAGAATATAGTGAGAATCCTGAGCAAATATTGAAGGAGGTTGGGTTTGGTAGCCATAATCAGATGATAGCCACTTTCGTCCCAACGGTAAATTGAAGCTTGATTACAGTGTTGTAATTCAGCCACAGAGACACACACTTGCCTGATTTGCTAAGGAAATCACGGGCAGTGCCAGGGGAGAGCACAGAGATTCTTTATTAAAAATCCCCGCGACTCTGTGGCTAACAGAAATTTAGTCCTGCCTGAACACGACTTCGATTTTGAAAAGGAATGGGGATATAGTATTATTAACGAAGACTTTACGTAGTGCCGCATCATTTACTTTACACTAGATTTGGATTTTAGCCTAAGAGGTTATGTAGTAGGTCAGCTTATTTTTGAGACCAGCGGCAGCAGTGGAGGCAGTGATGTCTGAGACAAAAGGAAAAGGTGAAATGCATGGATGCATCGTGTGCGGAAAGCTGTATCAACTGATCGCCGCCTACGATGCGAATGGAAAATACATTGGCAGCAAGGTCATGAGCGCGGGCGGAAAGGAAGTGACAGGCGCGGGCCGTCCTTTGGTGGCCTGTGAGAGACACAGCGCTGACGAGATTGCGCGAGCCGTGGAGAGAGTATACGGAAAACGCAGCGAGGAAGACGAACTATAAAAGGAAGATTCGGAGGAAAAATGGAAACACGTCGTTTTGGTCGCACGGGACATATGAGCACGATCGCGATTTTCGGTGCGGCGGCATTTGGTCAGATCTCGCAGGAGGATGCCGATAAAGTGATGGAGCTGGTCATCGAGGCTGGGATCAATCACATTGATATTGCCCCATCCTATGGCCAGGCAGAGGAACGGGTTGGGCCGTGGATGCCGCGCGAACGAGGTCGCTTCTTCCTTGGGTGCAAGACCATGGAGCGGACAAAGGAAGGCGCATGGAACGAGATGCAGAGATCGCTCAAGCGCCTGCAAGTGGAGTCCTTTGATCTATATCAATGTCACGCCATCACCAAAATGGAGGAACTGGACGCGGTCACGATGAAAGGCGGCGCGCTGGAAGCTTTCGAGCAGGCGCGTGGCGAGGGATTGACCAAATTTCTCGGCATCACCGGCCACGGGATCGATGCTCCCAAGATCTACCTTGAAGCATTGCGGCGATTCGATTTCGACTCCGTGCTATTCCCGCTGAATTTTGTCCAGATGGGGATCCCGGAATTCCGAAAGAACACCGAGGAGCTGATCGCCGTCTGCAACGCAAAGGATGTCGGCACAATGACCATCAAGAGCATCACAAAAGGACCCTGGGGCGATAAACAGCACACAGCTACAACATGGTACGAGCCGTTCAATCAGCAAAATGAGATCCAGCGCGCAGTGAACTTTGCGATGTCCTACGAGGTGACCGGCATCTGCACTGCGGGTGATATACGCGTCCTGCCACTGGTGATTCAGGCGTGCGAGAAATTCACTCGCCTGGAAAAAGCAGAAATGGAAGAGATGATAAAATCAGGGAAGCAATACGAACCCTTGTTTTCATAGGAGACTTCATGGCTGACCCCCGAGTTGCGAAACTCGCCAGGGTACTGGTGAATTATTCGCTGGAACTCAAGCCGGGACAAAAGTTCTGGCTCCGCACTGCACCGCTGGCTGAGGAACTGAATCTGGCTGTCTATGAAGAGGCTGTCAACGCGGGCGCTCACGTTTTTGTCGATCAACGAATGCCAGGCGCGGAGGAAATATTCTATAGATACGCCTCGGATGAACAACTGGAGTACATCTCGCCGATCCGCGAGATCGTCACCGATACATTCGAAGCATCGTTATACATCGAGGCGCTGCATAACAGCCGCAGCCTCGCAGGCGTCGATGGCTCGCGCGTCGGACGTGCCCGAAAGGCTGGCGCACACCTGTCACAAAAATTGATGCAGCGCTCGGCGGATGGAACACATCGCTGGTGCGTGACAGTCTTTCCCACACATGCCATGGCACAGGATGCTGACATGAATCTCCGCGATTACCAGGAGTTTGTATACGGTGCAGGCATGTTGAACGAAGATTACCCCGTCATGTTTTGGAAAGAGGAAGGGGAAAAGCAGCAGCAACTTGCGGGCTGGCTCAAAGGGCACGATAAGGCGGTCATCCAAGGTTCCAATGTGGACATCACCCTGTCCATCAAGGATCGAGCGTTTGAGATTTCCGATGGACGTTACAACTTCCCCGATGGCGAGATCTTCACCAGCCCGGTGGAAGACTCGGTCAATGGCTGGATCCGTTTCAATTACCCGGCCATCTACAACGGGCAGGAAGTGACCGATATCGAACTGTGCTTCGAGGACGGCAAAGTGGTCAAAGAGAAAGCGGCGAAGAACCAGGAATTCCTGAGCTCCCTGCTGGACCTGGATGCAGGCGCGCGGATTTTGGGCGAATGGGGCATCGGAACGAATTACGGCATCCAGCGTTTTAGTAAGAATATGCTCTTCGATGAAAAGATCGGCGGCACCATCCACTTTGCGGTCGGCGCGGGCTTCCCTGAATGTGGCGGCAAAAATGAATCAGGCTTGCATTGGGATATGCTCTGTGACATGACCGAATCAGAAATCACACTCGATGGTGATCTATTCTACAAGAATGGTAAAACAGTGATCGAATGACCACGGAATTTTTTGACGCGATCCGGCAGGGAGACAGGGATGAGGTGGAACGCCGCCTCAAACTGGACTCGGGCCTGGTCCGCGTCAAAGAGGATGGACTCAGCCCGATCCTGGTCGCCGCCTATCATCACAGGCCCGAGCTTGCCTCTTTCCTTGCAGACAAGACCATCCTGCTGACGATCTTCGAAGCCGCCGCGACCGGTAAGATCAACCACGTTATCCGCCTGCTGGCACGCGACCCGGTACTCGTAAATTCCTATGCAGAAGATGGATTCCAAGCATTGGGACTGGCCTGTTTCTTCGGTCATTACGATACGGCGGAATATCTCGCCAAGGCTGGCGCGCCGCTCAACTCCCCCTCCCACAACGGGCTCAAGGCCGCGCCGATCCACTCCGCTGCCGCAGCGGGACATGTACGCATCGTCAAAATGCTGCTCGACCTGAGAGCCGATGCAAATGTCCGTGAACAGGCGGGCTATACCGCGCTGCACGCCGCCGCTCAAAACGGAGACGTGGAAACGATCCGTACCCTGCTGCTCGGCGGCGCAGACCTGACCCTCAAAAGCGACGACGGCAAGACTGCCCTTGACATCGCCATCGATGCCGGCCATGAAAAGGCAACGCTGTTATTGGGTGAAGGAGTGACGAAGAGGTTCAAACCCAGGAACGATTGAAACGAAAGGACAGGCTCGCACGCCCTGCGTGGAAGTTGGTACAATAGTATCAGGTGAAATTAAGCGTCCGAGTTCGGGGTCATGGTGCCGGGAGCCGTACCAGAGCAAGTTAATGTAACTGTCACTGAATTGACCGGTATAGTGATATTGGGTGAAAGTATCCCCAGACGAATAGCGCACTTCGCCCC
>JBGPNQ010000045.1:0-21728 GCA_041487615.1 Anaerolineae bacterium | reverse complement strand
TCCAGATGCTCGTTCCAACTCGTGCGAACCAGGCGGCGGGCTTGTTTTTCCACTTCTGCCCGTGCCTGTACGGTCTCTGCAAGCAGGTTTGAATTTTGAATGGCAACTGCGAGCTGACCAGCCAATGCTTCAAACGCCGGCAGTACTTCCTTGTTCAGTACGCCCGGTTCACGACTTTGCATATCGAGCACACCCACCACCTTGTCCGCAACCATTAACGGAACCGCCATTTCACCGCGCGTATCTGGCAGTAAGGGGTTTTGGCGGAATGTAGCGCTTTGCGTAGTATCAGAGATTACGATGGAATGTTTTTCCACTGCCGCCCGTCCATTGATCGAACCGGTATCGACCGGGAGGCTATGGCCGCGTCGCACTAATTGCTCACCGACAATTCCAGTACCAGCTTCCGGCTTAAGTTTTGTGCCGCTTAGGTCGGTCAGGTATACCTGCACATAATAGAGTCCAAATTCTTTCAGGATCAAATCACATGCGTTCTTCAACATGACATCCAGATCACGCACTTCTGAAACTGCGCGACCCACCTCAGCGGCCAGTTCCAGGTTACGGGTACGGTCTGCGACGCGCTGCTCCAGGCTTCCCAGGATATCCTGCAAGCGGCTAGTCATAGTGTTGAAGGTGGAAGCCAGGAGACCGATCTCATCGTTTGTTCGCACTTCCGCTTTGATACTCAGATTTCCTTTTGCGACCTCAGTAGCGGTTTCCGTCAACTGCCTCAAAGGTTTGGAGAGGAATTGCCCGAGGAGCAAGCTGATTCCGCCAGCCGCCAACAACACGACAAGCAAGATCACGATTGACAGGCTGGTTGTCACGCGTGTTTCCTGTATGATTTTTTCACGAGCAGCCAAATAAGCCGCATCTAACTCAGCAGTGGGGGCGATCAGACCGATGCTGTATCCGATGGTGGGAAGAGGGGCATAGGACACATAATATTGCGTATCCTGGATTGGCGCTGTTGCCAGTCCATTCTCACCATTCACCATCTTTTGGGTGATGGTTTGAATTTCAGTTGAGCCTAATCCAAGGATGGTGGTTTTCGGCGATTCTCCGACCGGTACAACCTCTGGTTCAACGCCAAAGAGTTTGTACCCTGCTTCTGGCATGGCGAGAATATGCCCGGATGGATCGATCAGGAATGCAAAACCACTTTCTCCCAATTTGATCGCGGAGATTTGTTCCGAAATTTTTGTTAACTGGACATCTGCTGACATCACTCCGCGGAACCGATTGCTCTGGTCATACACGGGAACGGAAACCGTTACGATCAAACCTGTACCTGCCGGATCCTGGTATGGATCTGTCCATTTCGCTTTTCGTTCCGGATCGTTTTCTGGTGTAGCGACCGTATAAAATGTCTGAGCAGTGGGGGTAAAGTCTGCCGGTACAAGACTGACCAGGTCAATATTAGGATAGTAAACTGTATAATTATTGGCGCTGTCGAAGTAAAGCGCAACAATATTGGGATTTTCCTTCAATATTGCCGGTGCCGAAAAATCCAGGAAGTGGCTGGTGTTTAATTCAGCCAGGAGACGAGGCGAGAGCGTCGCTGTATTTGGGATAAATATAGTGCCATGGTCAGATAGCGAATTCCCATATTGTCCGTCTGGGTAGGCGATCAATTTGGAGCTTCCATCCCAATATCCACCCTGCCCCAAATAAGACTCAGTGGTGAATAGAGTGGACTGATAATCTGCGATTTGTTGAACAGCATCTGTGATTTTTGAAAGAGATTGGTCAGCGGCGTGAACTTCGAATTGCACAGCGCTGGTAATCTGCTGCTTCGCTTGTTCTTGAACTGTGTTTTGCAGTTCGTTGGACCAGAATACCTGTGATTGCTGTGTGCGGTACAGGAAGATGATGCCATATACCAACAACGCCAATCCGGTGATGCTGACGATGCTAACCAAAAGTTTGACGCGCAGGGAAAGAGAAAGGAAGCGATTCGCAATCGCCTCTCGTGTTTGGAGGAACACCAAAACCGCGAAAATTAATCCAAACAGAACCGCACCGACCGGGCCCACGCTGGCCGCCTGTACTTGGATTCGCCATGGCGGATTGATCCATTCAATCGTCCAGAGAACGATCACTCCCACCGCGATCAGCATTGCATACAAACGCCGCGATTGCACGGGAAACAGCCATCTGACCGTAATGATCGAGATCAGAAGGATCGTGAGGGATGCGTTCAGCGCCCGTCCCTGGAACAGACCAATCGCGGTCATGCCGAGAATAAATAGCATGAAAAATGCTATTCTAACTGCCTGTTCCTGTCGTCCGCGTATCGTCAGCAGCAGGCTGGCAATCATTGTTACAACGCCGGAAAGGAAGAGCCCCATACCAGCATAAATGACAACGGTCCGGGTTTCGCGAAGCAGGGCTGTAATGAAATAAGCGGAAATCGCGAGGGTAATCAGCGCTAGCGCGATCGTTCCCCAGAAAACGGTTTTGGTAGCGTTATTTTCGAGGTTTTGTACGGGTTGTTTTGTCTGGTTCATTTGTTTCTCCTTGCGCTTTCCGTTTAGTTGTTATTTCCGTCTTTTCGCGCGGAGATGTTTGCCTTCACGCGTGAAGCGCCGAGTGCCGTCCCTAATTCGCGTATGGCGGTCTGCAGTGTTTCTTCCATTGTGGAAGTACGCTGGATTTTTTGGCCAATGGTATTGACCAGCAATTCAAAATCGGCCTGCGATTTGGATCGTTCGAACGAACGCACATTCTGAACGGAAGTGGCCACCTGCGCCGCCAGCGTGGTTTGAATGTTGATATCTGAATCGGTGAAGCGCCCGACCAAATCTGATTGGACGTCGAACACGCCGATCACCTTGCCGCCTACGATCATCGGTACAGCCAGTTCGGAACGCGTATCAGGTAACAGGACGTTGGGCAGGAAGTCCGGCGCCTGGGTTACGTCATTGACGGTAACGCCCTTTTGTTCGCGGGCCGCGCGTGCCACCAGTGATTGCTCACGATCGAGAGGAATCGAACGTCCCTCCGCCACCATTTGACGACCTGCTTCACCGGCACCCGAAGCCAGCACCAGATTTTCACCCGATTCATCCAGCAGATAAATATGCGAGTGATACAGTTTGAAGCGTTCCCTCGTCAGATTCACGACTTCCTGCAACAGGCTTTTCACATCCAAAATGGTGGAGGTAGCGGTTCCCACTTCTGCCACGGTTGCCAGGTCTTTGGTGCGGGCTGCCACACGTTGTTCCAGCGTGCCGAACAAATCTTGCAACTGTTTGGCCATGGCATTGAACGTGGTTCCCAGAAGACCGACTTCATCACGGCCTCCTACCGCCACTGTTTGATCCAGGTTTCCCTTCTGCAAAGCTTCCGCGCTTCGAGTTAGCTCACCCAGGCGACTTGTGATGGATATAGCAATCAGGTAGCTCATTACAAGACCGAGGGCAATGGCGATAGCTAGCACAATACCACTGCTTAATAGCACCTGACGGTATGCATCTTGAGCCAAGGAGTTTGAGAAGTCTGCATACTTGTTATTGACGTCAATCAATTCCTGCAAATTGGAGCGGGCTCCTTGAAGGTTTTCAAAAGCCTGGTTTGCCAGATCGATGTCCGGGTTACCGGATTTTACTGTTGCCAGGTATTTATTGAGAGATGTCACATAGGCATCAAACGCAGTATGGTAATCTGCGAGCGCGACAAGTTCCTGCTTTTGCAGATCCAATTTTCCGCCATCGCGTAATGCTTGTGTAAATTCCGGACTGACTGTTGTAACCCACTCTGTATCATAACGAGTTATGGTTTCCAGCGCCACCTGGTTGTTCAGTGCAATATCAGCCGCGTTCTGTGCGCGCAATTCCGCGCTGATATTCTCGTTATGGGATTGCAGGATTTGGTTTTGCGCGTTAGCCAGCGCGGCATCAGCGTGGTTGATAGCCACAATCGGAACCAACATAAAGTCATAAATATTTGATAGTTGGTACCGAAGGTTTTGTATACCTACATAGGCTGAGATTGTAATGCCGAGGATGCCCAGGAAAAGCACCAGTGCCATCAGAGCCATTTTCCAAGCTACAGAGATGTTTGAAAGAAAGCCAGACAGGGCAAGTTTCCTGGTGCGATTTTTCTGGCGTGCAATCATCGTAGTGTTCATAATTTATTTACCTCCGCACTATTCCGTTAATTATCTTTAGATTCATTGGTAGGCGCAACCGAGTCCAACGATACAAGCGTGGGTTTCATCCCCAGCGCGTGACCCAGTTCGCGTGCCGTCACCTGAAGCGCCGATTCAACGCTTGTGGCGCTTTGAATTCTTTGCGTGATCAGATTCAATGCTTCCTGTTGCTGGGCGCGTCGTCTCATGAACTCCTCGATTCGTTTACGCTCGGTGATATCTGTGACGGATGCGCGTACACGTGGGTGAGCGCCAGGCAGGCGCACAAAGCGGACTTCACACAGGAATTCCTCCCCTTGACCATTGCGATGCACCCATTCAAAGATCGGTGTCCCGCCTTGCATGGCTTCGCCAATTTTTTCCATTGCCTTTTCTGTTGAATCGCGCTTGTCAGGTTGGGTGGGTGGACTCATCTGTGCAGGTCCCACTTTTATCAATTCCTCACGCGACAAGCCGTATAGCTTTACGGCATTCTCATTCGGGTTGGCGAAGAGCCCGGTTTCCAGGTCAACAATGATGATTGCTTCAGGCGCGTTTTCCACCAGCGACTGCGCTTCCTGCGCGCTGGTCTCAGCCTGCTTGTAAAGGTTGGCATTTTGCACGGCGCTGGCAACCTGGGATGCGAGTGTGGTCTGAATATTGATGTCCGCATCGGTGAAACGTCCGACGATGTCTGATTGCACATCAAAAACGCCCAACACTTTATCACCGATGATCATCGGTACAGCCAGTTCAGAGCGTGTGCCTGGGAGCAGAGGATTAGGGAGGAAATCCGGCTCCAGGGTTACGTCATTAACAGTGACGCCTTTTCCTTCTCGAGCGGCGCGCGCAACCAATGATTGCTCACGATTAAGTGGGATCTGACGCCCCTCAGCAACCATCGTCCGTCCAGGTTCTCCGGCGCCGGACGCCAGTACCAAATTTTTTCCGGCTTCGTCGAGCAGATAGATGTGAGCATGATAGAGATTGAAGCGTTCCTTCGAAAGATCCACCACCTGCTGAAGGAGCATGTTGGTATCCAATATGGTGGAGGCAGCGGTGCTGACTTCAGCCACAGCGGAAAGCGCCCTGGTGCGGTCTGCGACGCGCTGTTCCAATGTGCCGAACAAGCCTTTCAACTGTTCAGCCATTGCATTGAAGGTTTTGCCAAGGATGCTGATTTCGTCTCGACCGGTGACCGACACGGCCTGTCCCAGGTTTCCTTCCTGCATGGCAGCCGCGCTGCGGGTCAGGTCGCCCAGGCGGCTGGTGATCGAAACCACGATCAGGTAACTCATGAAGAGTCCTAGTGCTAAGCCGACACTTAGAACGATGCCGCCATTAAGGAGCGCTTGCCGGAAGGCCGCTTGCGCTTCTGTATTTGAGAGATCTGCAAACTCGTTGTTGACTTGGATCAATGTTTGGAGGTTTAGGCGGGCGGACTCAAGTTTTACGATCGCGTCATTGGCGAGGCTGGCATCCGGATTCCCCGCTTGAACTGTTGCCAAATACTTTGTGCTGGTGGCTTTGTATGCATCGAATGCCTCATGCAATGATGCCAGAGCCGCAACTTCCTGTTGCTGTAACTCGAGTTTACCGGCCTCCCGCAATGCTTGTGTAAACTCAGGGCTGATAGTTGTAACCCATTCCGTCTGGTAACGGGCGATTATCTTCTCTGCCAATTGGTTGTTGGCCTCGATGTCCGATATTCTTGTCGCTTGATCCTCCGTCACGGCGACCTCATTGCTGACGAACTGTATGATGTCGTATTGCGAGTCAGCCAGAGCAGTGTCAGCGTTGTTAATGGCAACGATTGGTATCAACATGAAGTCGTAAATATTGGAGAGTTGATACCGCAGAGACTGCATACCGAGATACGCGGTGACTGTAATCCCCAGGATACTCAGGAAAAGTACAGCCACCATCAAGACCATTTTCCAGGCGATCGAAACATTCGACAATGCTGCCGATAGAAATGTGCGTCTCACCTTTGTTTCTATTTTTTCGGGTGATTGAGCAGGATTTGATGATATTGAACTATTCATTATTATTACCTCCGGTCAGTTGATAGCTTCGCAACTTCTGATGTGGCGATTGACACATTTTCTGCACATTTAAGCGGCAGGGCAAACGTAAAACATGATCCCTTTCCAACTTCGCTTTCGACCATCACATCACCGCCATGGGCTTTGGCGATGGACTTTACAATTGCCAGACCCAGACCATTACCTTCGATGTCATCATGTCCGTTATTGCGCACACGGTAGAAGCGTTTGAAGATATTGGGCAAGTCAGATGGCGGAATACCATAACCCGTGTCCTGTATGCGAATATCCACCATGTCCTCAATATTCTCGATGGATAGGGTGATTGTTCCGCCTTCAGGCGTATATTTGATGGCATTCCCCATCAAATTGCGTAATGCCTGGCACAGTTTCAGTGCATCCCCCCGGACCTTGAGTCCGGTTTCGGCTTGTCCCATCACGAGCAACTGATTTTTTGCTTCTGCCTGGGGCTGAAACTCGTTTGCCAGTTGCCAAAGCATGGGAGCGATTTCCAATTCATCGTATTTCTGTTCTTCATCCAGGTCCATCTTTGCCAGATCCAGCATGTTCTCCACCAATTCGGTCATGTGTTCAGCCCCGCGCTGAATGCGTTGGGCAAAATCAATCTGCTGATCATTTAGTGATCCGGCGTGTTGAATAAGAACGCTGTATCCTTTGATGGAAGTGATCGGGTTGCGCAGATCATGCGATGCAGTGGCAATGAATTCATTCTTCACTTTTTCGAGCTTTTTGAAATGCGTGATATCGTGAAGGACCAGGACACACCCGCCCTCGGCAATGGGAGTAAAGATTGCATTGAAGACACGCCCATCGCTCCAGGGAATTTCCACGGAATATGACTTTCCAGAACTATAGGTTTCCTCAAGAGCTTCGATCAGCGTATCGTATCCATGTCCACGGGCAAGCGGTAATCCTATTTTTGTTTCATAATCCGTGAACAAACTGTTCGCAGCGGGATTCAACATGGACAGGCTGCCATCCGCATCGAACATAAAAATGGGGTCGGCAGCGCTTTGAAGAATGGCTGCCAGCTTTTGTTGTTCGTGCGCCATATTGGTATAGAGCCGCGCATTTTCGATCGCAATGGCGGCCTGGCTGGCGATGGCTTGAAGCAGCAGTTGATGTTCCATGGTGAAATAGCCGGCTTGCTCATGAACGAGCGCGAGTAAACCGATCAAATTCCGACGGCCGAACATGGGAATGATGACCACCGAATGAGTCGGCAGATCCAATTCGGCCTCCCAACGGGGGTCCTCGTGTGTATTGTTGATGAGAATGCCCTCGTGCCTCTCCTGGATCTCTTCCAGCAGAGCGTTCAACGGTGGAAGTTGCAGGTCACTGGCATGGGTGGCCGATGAAATATGATGTTCCTTGTGCAGCGGATTCTTATCATTAAGCAAAATAAGATGTCCCACCATGGCCCCCATGGTTTCAACAGTCCGGCGCAGTACGAGTTCCGATAATTCTTCAATATTGAGCCTTGCGCTGAGTTCCCGGCCAATTTCAGGAAGTAAATTCAGTTCGCGGTTGCGGCGGCGGATCACATCCTCAGCCTGCTTGACGCGCAGTTTGGTCCGGATGCGGGCGAACAATTCCTTGCGGTCGAACGGCTTGGTTACGTAATCATCCGCGCCCATGTTCAAGCCCGATTGGATCTCCACCGGGTCGAGCCTTGCAGCAGTTAGAATGATGACGGGAATGTGCTCGGTGACCGGGTCCGAACGGATTTCCTCCAGGACGGCGAAACCATCCTTGTGAGGCATGTTGATATCGAGCAGAACCAGGTCGGGCATATGGTTGCGGACCTTTTCAAGTGTCTCCAGTCCATCTCTGGCTTTGATGTAACTGTAGCCCTCTGTTTCAAGATAGCGGGAAAGAAGCATCAAGTTGTCGGGCTGGTCATCGGCGATGAGAATGGTGAAGGGTTGAGTCTGCGATGTTTCATTGACAACCGGCCGGGCGTGCTCCATCTCATCCATTGCCTGCAGGACGATCTGGCAAATGTGTTCGGGATGAACCGGCTTGATAATTACATCCTTGACCTTCAAACGACGCGCCGTTACTTTCAGACCGGGCACATCGTAGGCGGTGATCAGGTAGGAAAATGTGGGACGTCCGGCTTGGTTCTGTAATTTCTCGATCAGTTCCAGGCCTGTCATTTCAGGCATGATCATGTCCGTGATCAGGATATCAATGGAGCCCTTATTGACGTATTCAAGTGCCTGGTGTCCGCTTGTTGCTGCGAATACTTCCACCTTGCTGCCCAATTGTGCAATACCACGCGCGAGCGTGGTCGCCGTGTTGGGATGATCATCGACAACAAGAATCTTTACGGGAACTGATTGCTGTGAGTTTGAGCCGTCCATGCTCCTATTTTGTCTGGATACGCGTTCCCAGCCGATAGGGAATGGGTGGAAAAGTTGGGGAAAGTTGGTATAAAGCCGCCTTGCGTATAGATAAAAGAAGCTTTACGTTCTGAGGAGATCAGTCTGTGACGAGTCGATATCCGCTTCCGCGGATGGTGATCACATGGACGGTGTTAAGCGAGTCCGTTTCGATTGCCTGGCGGATATTGTGAATGTGCCATTTGGTTAATTCCTGCGCATCACGAGCCTCCGACTCGTATCCCTGTGCCTCGGCAACCAGCGTCTGATAATCGACAACACTTGGAGAATGACGCGCGAGTACCAGCAGATAATCAAAGGAGGTAGGCGCAAGACTCACGGCGTGGTTATTGACCGTGACACGACGCGTGTGCAGGTCGAGGGTCAGTGGGCCGCGTTTTACGAATCGATCTGATGAGAGATCGCCCGCAGCAGGAGATGGTTTTGTCTCCGGAGATTCCAATTCATCCAGCCCATCGAGTTCCGCCTGCAACTCATCCATTTGATGCAGAATTTCGCGCCTGCGTTTCTTTTTGTTCTGCTCGCTCAGGATCGTCCGCGTCCGATCAATGACCAATTCTGGTTTGAGTGGTTTCATCAAATAATCAATTGCGCCGCGTCTCAGGGCCTCCACCGCCGAGTGCAAGTCTGGCTGGGCGGTAAACAGGATAACCGGTAATTCGGGGAACTCTGCATGGATGGTTTTGAGCACTTCCAATCCATTCATGTCGGGCATACGAATATCGAGATAGACGAGGTCAAACGCCTGTTCATGGATGATGGACAGACTCTCTTTTCCGCTGGCAACTGTTGTGGCTTCGAACCCGGCACGCTGAAGGATACGCGCCATCGTCTGACGCAGCCCCGCTTCATCGTCAATGATCAGGATGTGTCCGCTGGGATTCATCGCTATTCCGTTTCACACACTGGAAGCCATACGTGGAAGATGGCTCCACCCTGTGGATTATTTTCAGCGCTGATGCGGCCGTGGTGTTGTTGAAGGATGTCATGGGTAATCGTCAGCCCCAGACCTGTGCCGGTGTGCTTGCTGGTTACAAAGGCATCGAAGATTCTCGGAAGGATCTCAGTATCAATACCTGGTCCGGAATCCTGTACGGAAAAGTAGACTTCACCCTGCTCGATCCGGTTTTGAGTCTGGACAGTGAGACGTCCTCCGGGTTTCATCACTTCCACCGCGTTAAGAAATAGATTTAACACAACCTGTCGAAGCTGGTCTGAAATCCCCGAAGCGGGTTGGAGGTCAGGATCGGGGATGAACTCAAAGGCAATATCCTTGTGGCGCATGTGAGTGCCAATGAGCGCGTAGACATCCTCGATCAGGTTGTTGAGTTGCACGGCTTGAAAATCCTTCCCACGGACGGGACGATATGCGGAACGAAGTCGCTCGATAAGCGCTGCCATGCGCTCGGTCTCCGAAAGGACGATACCCAAATCCTGGCGTCCCTGCATGGACAAACCGGCCTCCTCTTTTAATAGGAACAGCGCGTTTTGAATGGCCTGCAAAGGATTGTTCAATTCGTGGGATACAGAGGCGAGCAATCGGCCCACGAGGGCGAGACGTTCACTCTGAATCAGCTGTGACCGGATGGCTTGCTCCTGCCGCATTGTATTTTGAAGGTCTGTGAAAAGAGTCGCCTTTTGCAGTGCGACTGCCAGTTGATCTGCTACAGCAGCGACGAGTTGCAGGTCTTCATCGGTCAGGCGTCTTGGCGGTTTATCCTGTACGTCAAAAACACCTACGACCTCCTGCCCAATTTTGATGGGTACGGCCAGTTCATAATGGGTATCAGGGAGAAGAGGATTCCGCTGGAAGAAAACAATCTCGTTCACCTGGTTGGTAACAAAAGGGACACCTGTCTCGGCGACATGGCCGACGATACCTGCGCCTCTCTTCAGGTGGAATTGACCCTGCAACAGTCTGTCACCTACTTCGCCGCTTCCCGCTTTTAGAACAAGATCGCCATTCGCCGCATCCCACAGGAAAAGTTGAACGTAATAGAAGCCAAAGTTTTGTTGGAGCAAAGTTACAACGTCATGAGCGAGTTCCTGTGGATCGAGTGAGGCAGCCAGTACTTTAATAGTTCCGTAAAGCGCATTGACCTCCTTCAGCCTCTGCTGCGTGGCTTCAAAAGAGCGGGTATTGTCAATCGCAATCGCGGCGTTGATCGCAAGTGCATTCAGTAATTCCTCGTCCTCTGTTGAAAATGCGCTGGGACTTTTACTTTGGATGCTGATCGTGCCAATCTGCCGTCCACTGCTTTTGATGGGAGCAACCATCAAGGATCGGAATGTCGGTACATCGTTCGCCCGCAGGAAGCGCGAGTCTTTTTCCACATCTGAAACGTTGATGGTAATCCCGTCTTTGATAACCTGTCCTGCGACCCCTTTTCCCATCTGCATCTTTATTCTTAAGCCCTCTTCTGTTCGGTCTGAGAATCCTGCGATCGCCATGGGTTGAAGGATGTTCTCCACAGGATTCACGATATGAATAACAGATTGTTCGGCTTTGAGAATTAAGTCCAGTGCCGAATCAACGATGAGCTGCAGGACACGATCGGATCCTCCATGTTCAATTTCGCTCAAGGCCCGTCCAATATCCGTAAGGGCATGACTATGCCTGAGCCGCCGCTGGATTTCGATACTTTGCTGGGAATTCTCTCGAGCGAGCTCATATTTATACAGTGCAATTTCAATTGCGGTACGCAATTCCTCTTTGCGAAAGGGCTTGCTCACTGCATCGGTATGAATCTCGTCCTGCCCGGCTTCTACAAGCAAAACGACCGGGATGCCATAGTCTGAGCGGATCACGTGGGCAATTTCAATTGCCGCGCGCGAGTCTTTTATCGCCATGTCCAGGAGGACTACATCGGGTCTCCTTTTTTCGATCTCTGCAAAAAGGGAACGGGTATCCGAAACTGTTTCAGCAACAGAGTATCCCAGACGGCTGAGCCGATCTTTTAATTGCAGAGTGATTTTCGATCCTGTTTTGGCAATGAGTACTTTTGCCTTTGCCATAAAGCCTCTTTGGATTCCTACTGGCGATCCATTCCGTCTGGAATTTGAAATAACGACCCCCGCCTCTGGAATGCGGAGAAAATCATTTCTCCTATTGTAGCATTCCTGAGAGCGGGGGATGGTGTTCGCAACTTGCTTGTAAGGGAGTTACTTGGCGATTTCCGTGGACCTTGTCTCTCGTATCACCGTGACACGGATCTGACCCGGATATTGCATGGTCTCTTCGATCTTCTTGGCCACGTCACGCGCCAGCCGTGCGGATGCAAGATCGTCGATCGCATCGGGTCTGACGATGATGCGGACCTCGCGCCCGGCCTGGATGGCGAATGCCTCCTTGACTCCTTCAAAGGACATGGACATTTCCTCGAGCGTGCGGATGCGTTTGATGTACGCTTCGAGATCCTCGCGACGTGCACCGGGGCGCGCGCCTGAGATGGCGTCCGCGGCCTCGGCGATGACGGCTTCCACAGTTAACTGATCCACTTCATGGTGGTGCGATTCGATGGCATTGACCACCGTTGTATTGACTCCATAGCGGCGGCAGTATTCCGCGCCGAGCTTTGCGTGGGTGCCATCCTGGTTGTGATCCATTGCCTTGCCGATGTCATGCAGGAAGCCGCCCTGTTTGGCGATCTCCACATTTGCGCCGATCTCGGCAGCCAGGATGCCCGCCAGCTTGGAAACCTCCACGGCGTGCGCAAGCTGGTTCTGCCCATAGGATGTGCGGAACTTGAGTCGTCCCATCATGCGCAGGACTTCAGGATGCAGACCCGTGATGTTGGCGTCGTAGGCAGCCTGCTCGCCCGATTCATTGATGATCTTTTCAACGGCGCGCGATTCCTCTTCAACGATCTTCTCGATGTGCGCCGGATGGATGCGTCCATCGAGGATCAATTTGGCGAGGGAGCGGCGACCGATCTCACGTCGGACAGAGTCGAAACAGGATACGGTGACCGAATCGGGAGTGTCGTCGACGATCACGTCGACACCCGCGGCCTGTTCGAATGCCTTGATGTTGCGTCCATTGCGACCGACGATGCGTCCCTTCATCTCTTCGTTGGGAAGGATAACCACTGCACGCGTCACTTCTGCGACGTGTTCAGAGGCTACGCGCTGGATGGCGTCCGCGATCAACTTGCGGGCGCGTGTTTCTCCCTGCTCACGCGCTTCCGCTTCGATCTGGCGGATGATGCGTGCCATGTCGCCGCGCGCTTCCTTTTCGACCGCAGCAAACAAGTCCTTGCGCGCATCGTCCTGAGTCATCTGGGCGATGAACTCGAGTTTCTTCATTTCATCTTCGTAGAGTTTTTCCATCTCGTTGTGACGGCGGTCCACCTGCGACTGGCGCTTGTTGAGGGTCTGTTCACGCTGTTCGAGCCGGTCGCCGCGGCCATCCAGTTCGGTGCGGCGCTTTTCGAGTCGTTCTGTCTCCTTATTGACCTCGATGCGCCGTTCCTTGATCTCTGCCTCAGAAGCCTGGACGATCTTGACCGCATTTTCACGCGCCTGGCTTTCGATCAAACGGGCTTGTTCACTGGCGCCCTTCAAAATATTTTCTGCTTTTTCCTGCTGGTTCTTTCGGATCGTATCCGCCTGATAGCGGCGGAAAAAATATCCGGCAACTGCTCCCAACCCCAGCAGGAGTAAACCTATCAAAATAGAGATGATCGGATTCATGTTGTATCCTCTTCTTCAAAATGATGTTCATCCGCGTTTGTCTCGTTCCAGATGCGCGTTACGACCGGCGCGATCACAGAGTAGGAAAATCCGCGGCGTGCGAGGAACTCGGAAAGTTTCCGACGGAAATCGATCCATTCCAAGCCCTTAAAGCGGGCGGCCTTTTTTTTAGCCGCGTCGTACGCTGAAGCCTCATCATCCACGGTTTCGATCGCGGACTGAATCGCCTCATCAGTAAGTCCTTTTTGTCGTAATTCCATCGCCATCATGCGGCGACTGCGCGGGCGGAACGTACTCCGATTTTCCACCCACGCCTGAGCGAATTGATCGTCGTTGGCGAGTCCATCCCCTCGCAGTCGTTGGAGTGTCTGCTCGATGACTGCATCCGGGATTTCGTGTTTGCGGAGGTTCTGCCGGATCTCGGATTCGGACCGGGCGCGGTAGCTCAACAGGAGCATGGCCTGCTGGAACGCCCGTTCACGCGCATCCCCGGCGATCAATTGCTCGATTTTCTCTTCACTTAATTCCTGACCCACCCGCAGCCAGGCGGCGACGATGCGGGCCAGACCGAAGGCAAATTCCCCGTCGAGGTGAACATTCACCCGGCTTGGAGTTTTCTTTTGCACTTCGATCGCAGTAATCTTTTTCATTGTCAAGTTAACATACACAGCCAAAGACCGGCGAGCGGCTTTGGCTGTGAAACACTGTCGCACAGCAACGTGCGTCAGCGGGGTGGAACGTCTGGTTAAGTTGAGCAGACCCGAGGTCCCGCGGGAACGTGTACGGGATGGGGTCAATCCGCCTGACGGAATCTTAAGTCAGAAGCGGTGAATAAGTTGTGGGGGGCGAAGTCAGGTTCTGTATGGTAATTTTTCCTGTCGACTTCACAGAATAACTCCCAAAACGGGGGAGATTCGTGCTCAAATTTCCAAAGTTGGTACAGCCAGCGCCGCGAGGCGGCAGAAGTAAGCGTTTTCAGCATCCTTGCGGATGTATTTGAATTATACATGAAAAATTAACGTTTGTTAAGATAACTTTTCCGTTGCGCAGAGGGAATTCCCATATTGATGTCAGCCAAAACCTTTGAACCGCAAAGTCGCGAAGCACGCAAAGAAAACCAGCAAAATCTTTGCGGTCTTCGCGTGCTTCTTCTGCTGGCGCAAGATCTTCGCGCAGCACCCCCGTGGGGCCGACCTGCGCCCTGGATCTTGCTGGCGCAAGGTCTTCGACCTGCGCCATCCGTTGACCGCAAGGTCTCCAATTAATATTTGAGACCTTCGGTCAATATCTCGGCGGGGTCGAAGACCCACGCCGAGCATGGGGTGAGCATGCGAAGAAAACTAATAGTATCTGCTGGCGCAACGTTTTCGCGCAGCACCCCCGTGGGGCCGACCTGTGCCCTGGATCGACCGCAGGTCCAGGTCTCGACTTGATCAACTTCTTAACTCCTCTTCTTTAGGTACTCCTCGAATTTTTGACCCGGACGTATTGTACTGCCGGGCATGGTATAACTTAATCAACCGATCAGGAGTCACTTATGAAAAGACGAATCCTTTCTTTTGCACTTTTGGTCATATGGATAGTGGCATCCTGTGCCTCACCAGCCACCCCGACAGCTACGACTCAGCCTGCCACACCAAGCTCCATTCCTGCAACTGCGGTGGATACTCCTACGTCGGTTCCTCCGGCAGGCACGCCAATTGGCAATGCCGCGCGGCCATTCCCGCAACATGTGAGCCTTGCCCCAGGAAGCATTCTACCCAACCATCGGTCACAAGTTCAATTAGATAATGACGTACGCGCTTTCTATGATTATTGGAAGGCGACTTACATTGTCGAAGCTGGGACCTCGGCCAAAGGAAACCCACTCTATCGTGTGGCTTTTGGCAAAGACCAACCGAACAAGGATGCGACCGTCTCAGAAGGACAGGGCTTCGGCATGGTCATTGTTCCGCTCATGGGCGGATACGATGCCGAGGCGCAGAAGATTTTCGATGGCTTGTGGGAATTCGCTCGCGCACATCCCAGCGAGGTGGATTCGCGCCTGATGGATTGGAACGTTCCGGACACCGAATCTGGCAATGACAGCGCTTTCGATGGCGATGCCGATATGGCGTTCGGCTTGCTGTTGGCGGATGCTCAGTGGGGCAGTATTGGCCGCATCAACTACAATGCGGATGCCGAAACGCTCATCCGTGGGATTCTGGAATCCACCATCGGCCCCGAGAGTCACCTGCCCATGCTGGGAGACTGGACGGATCCCAATGGAGCGGATTACAGCCAGTACACGCCGCGCTCTTCTGATTTCATGCTGGTAAACTTCCGTGCTTATGGTAAAGCAACAAATGACCCCGTTTGGAATGATGTTGTGAGTCAGAGCCAGGAAGTGATGAGCGCCATCCAGGCGGACCACAGCCCACAGACCGGGTTGATGCCCGATTTCATCGTGATGAAGGGTGACAACCACGCGCCGGAACCTGCTCAGGCGGACTTTTTAGAGGGTCCGGACGATGGGCATTATTCCTATAACGCCGGGCGAGTCCCATGGCGCGTGGGCTCAGATGCCTTGCTGAACAACGATTCGGCCTCGCGTGCCATTGTGCAGAACATCTCCCGCTGGATTGAAACGTCTGCAAAAGGCGACCCGGCTAACATTCGCGCAGGATATGATCTGGACGGCAATCCTCTACCCGACAGCGACTATTTCACCACGTTCTTCGTCGCGCCGATGGGCGTGGCAGCCATGACGGACCCTGACCAACAGCAATGGCTGAATGCCGTCTACGACTCAGTCTATAACCAGCACGAAGATTATTATGAAGACTCGGTAACTTTGCTCTGTCTCTTGATGATGACCGGGAATGCCTGGACACCGTAAAAAATATCTCCTGATGGCGCAAGGTCTTCGCGCAGCACCCCTCTGGGGGTCGACCTGCGCCACCCGTTGACCGCAAGGTCTCCAATTAATATTTGAGACCTTCGGTCAATGTGAATGTCTCCTGATGGCGCAAGGTCTGTGACCTGCGCCATATACCGACCGCAGGTCTTGTCAGGTTCATCTCGGCTTTCGCCGGCTTACGATTTGGTGAGTAGATTATGAAGAGAAAGATAATTAAACAACCTACTCGTACTTCGTGCCATCTGGCATGATTGCACCTTTGAGTGATTTGGCAGTTGCCAACTGTTTCTTACTGACTCCAGCTTGGGTTAGGTCGGCTTCTGTTAAGTCGGCTCCGGTTAGGTTGGCTTCACTTAGATTGGACCCGCTCAGATCGGTTCTGCTCAGGTCGGCTCCGCTCAAGTCGGCTCTGCTCAGGCTGGCTCCGCCCAAGTTGGCTCTCCTCAAGTCGGCGTTGCTCAAGTCGGCTCTGCTCAGGCTGGCTCCGTTTAGGTTGGCTCCGCTAAGAGGGGCTTGTTGTAAGTTGGCTCCGCTTAGATTGGCGTTGCTTAGGTTGGCATCTATAAGGTTGGCTCTGCTTAGGTCGGCTTCGCTCAAGTTTGCTTTGGTCAGAACGATGCCTCTTAGGGAGGAGAAGCTTAGGTCCGCTTTCCCCAGGTTGGTTCCGGTCAGGTTGGCTTGTTGCAAATTGGCCTGGCTTAGGTTAGCGTTTACAAGGTTGGCTCCGCTTAGGTCGGCTTCACTCAAGATTGCTTTGGTCAGGTCGGCTCCGGTCAGATCAACCTCCCCTAGTCTGGCTCCGCTCAGATGGGCTTCCTTCAGGAAGATTCCCCTTAGGTCGGCTCCGGTTAGGTCAATAACCGGTTTCTCAGTGATAAGTCCAGACTCGTGAAGAAATAGTAACACTATTCCCTTTCGCTTTCCATCCAACCCTCGCAATACAGTAAGGGTTCGTATTCTCGCGACGTTACGAACTTGTTCATTAACTTTTTCAATTCCCACTATAGAACTATCACCAAGTAACAAATCCGCCATTCGGTCGAGATAGGATTGTAAGGCGACTTCCTGTTGACGATCGGTCGCGATTTCACGTTCAAGCCTTGCACGCTCTTCAGCTCGTTGACGCTCAATCTCACGGTCCGAACGATTCAGATAGAACGCGCCGATTGCCAGAAATATTGGAATGATGAACAACTCCATCCAATCCCAAAGGGTTTTTCCGCGAACAAAGTCGCTATTCGGCTTCGTGAAATCCGCGAAGCCTGTCCAAGCAGAGGAATATCCTTGTAATGCTGCCCACACTACAGCAAACGAGAAAATGACAACCGCAAGAGTTTTCCAGTACTTTGCGACAATGGATACGATTCTTCGTAACATAGTTGTTCACTTTCTTGAAGCGACGTTGCTTCCTGCTTTACGTTGATGAATTCGCTATGAGCCCATTTCGCTCGCCAGCACCTCAAACCATTGACGTTTCAACATCTCATTGATCTTTGAGTCAGTGAGTTTTTTGTACAGGTCAAGTTTGGTGTGGACGAATTCGACCAGGAGGTCGTCCAGCACTTGGTCGGCTTTGTACTTCTTGGCTTCGCGCGAATTATCAGCGACCATGACGCCTCGCAATTCTTCATTCGTTTTGTAGTTATTCAATAGACGCGTCATATCAATTTTGTCATCTTCGGTAATGTTGATGCCGTAGGTTTCATTGAGCGTGGTAATGATATGGGAAAGTAGGTCTTTTTCATCAGTTGCTCCACCCATGCCGCCATCGCCAAAGCCTGGAACTGTGCCCTGTGTTTTTTCAAGTTCGATGCTGCCTGAGTAGGTTTCCTGGAGGCGGAAGGAATCCAGATCCACGCCGTCACGGATTTCGTAGGGGAGGCGCACCTGCCTGCGTGGGAGTTTGCGGTTGAGGGCTTTGGCAAAGACATAGAGTTTTTCCAAATCCACATCTTCGAAGGTGATGATCTGTGAGATAAAGCCATAGAGGCGGATGAACTTCTGCAAGGTGGAACGGAAGTCTTCACGGTCTCCTTCGGGTTTGTAGTTCCAAATACTAACCACACGATCCAGCACGGGCTGGAGTTTTTCGAGTGGGACATTCGGCGTGAAGAATACTTCGGCGAATTCGTTTACATCGGCATCGGTGAAAACTTCATAGCCCTTCAACTCGGTTTGGTGGTCATAGAGCTTGTTGGGGTCGGTCTCTTCTTCGAGCAGGGTGGTTTGATAATAGGGCTGGAAGGCAGATTGAATATCCTCCACTTCGTTGACGAAATCCAGCACAAGAGTGTCGGTCTTTCCGGGGCGAGTACGGTTGAGTCGGCTGAGAGTTTGCACTGCCTGAACACCATCCAGCTTTTTATCCACATACATCGTATGGAGCAGAGGTTCATCGAAGCCTGTTTGATATTTGTTCGCAACCACAAGTATGCGATATTCAGGCGTTTTGTAGGCGTCCTCGATGGCAACCTTGGACGGTAAACGGTTCAGGCTGTTCTCGGTGTATTTTTCGCCCATATCTTTGTCGGTGACTTCGCCTGAGAACGCGACCAGAGGCTTGAAGGGCAGGTTCTTCTCTTCCATCACTTTGCGGAAGGCTAGATAAAACTTGACGGCGTGCAAGCGCGAGCGAGTAACTACCATCGCCCTGCCCTTCCCCTGAATGGTCTGTGCGGTCTTTTCCATAAAGTGATCGAGCATGATGCGCGTCTTTTGCTCGATGGCGTGCGAAGTCAAATCCACGTCGGAGGTGAGCAGGCGGATGGCTTTCTTCTTTTCGTATTCGTCATCGGTCGGGACCGTCTTGACCAGCTTGAAGTAACGTTTGAATGCCGTGTAATTCTGGAGCACATCCAGGATGAAGTTCTCTTCGATCGCCTGGCGCATGGAATAGACGTGATGGGCGACAAATTGCCCGCTCGCATCTTTGATACCGAATAACTCAAGGGTCTTATTCTTGGGTGTGGCAGTGAACGCAAAATAGGAAATATGACTCTGCCGGCCACGGGCGCGGATTTCCTGAATGATCTCATCTTCCAGATCGTCGCCTGTTGCATCTTCGGCTTCAGCTTGCTCCAGATTTACGGACAGGGTTTTCTTGAGATGTTTTGCGGACTCGCCCGACTGGCTGGAATGGGCTTCGTCAATGATGACGGCGAAGCGCTTGCCTTTGAGGTCAGTCATGCTGGCAGAGATGACGGGGAACTTTTGCAGGGTGGTGATAATGATGGCTTTGCCAGCCTTTAGCGCGTCACGCAATTGCGCGGAGTTTTCATCTATCTTTTTGACGACGCCTTCGGTCTGCTCGAACTGCTTGATGGTGTTTTGCAGTTGCCTATCGAGCAAGCGCCTATCCGTGACCACGATAATGGAATCGAACAGGCGCTCGGTGTCGTCGGCTTTACGATAGAACGAAGCGAGTTGATGCGCCAGCCAGGCGATGGAGTTGGATTTGCCCGAACCCGCTGAGTGTTGTACGAGATAATTTTTGCCCACGCCATCGGCTTGAACGAGTTTCAGCAAATGGCGGACAACATCCAACTGGTGGTAGCGGGGAAAGATAAAGGCTTCGGTAGTTTTTTCGATAACGGAACCAGCACCCGGGTCGTAGGACCGCTCCGAGATCTGTTGCACATGCAGATAGTTGTGGATCAACTCCAGCAGCGTGTCCGCCTGCCAGATGTCCTCCCACATATAATGGGTCTTGTGCCCGTTCGGGTTGACGGGATTCTCGCTGTCCTTGTTGAAGGGGAAGAAGCGCGTCTTCTCGCCTTGCAGGTGTGCCGTCATGGAGGCTTGTTCGTTGCCGACAGCAAAATGCACGAGACAGCGTTTGAACGCCAGCAGCGGCTCGCCATTGGGAAGCCTGTCATGCTTGTATTGCTGCTCGGCATTCTCCAGCGTTTGACCTGTGAGCGAATTTTTCAACTCGACCGTGACGATGGGCAGACCGTTGAGGAAGAGCACCGTGTCAATGGAGTTTTCGTTCTTCTGGCTATACTTGAGTTGACGCACGACGCTGAAACGATTGCCTTGATAGAGCGTTTGGTGTTCGGGGTTCATGCCGCTGGAGGGTTTGAAGTATGCCAGCTTGAATTTTGCGCCCCTATCGGTGACGCCTTTACGCAAGACAGACAACACGCCATACTTGCCGACCTCACGCGCAATACGTTCGAGCAGTTTTGGGGAGGTGTCGGCTCCATATTGCTTCTCCAGTTTTTCGAAAGCTTGCGGTTGTGTGGCTTGGATGAATTGAATGACTTCATCGGGAATCAAACACAGCACCTTGTCGTACTCTTCGGGCGTACGCTTGTGATAGCCAGAGTTCAACAGGTGCGCTTCGATGTGCTCTTCGAAATCCATTTCGCGGTAATTGGTTGCCATGTTTTACCTCGTGGAGACGTTGCAATACAACGTCTTTACATCCACAATCCATCATCGTTGTTTTTATCATTTTCCCAATTGGATGGGTTGGCGCGGATGTAATTGCGGATGCGGTTCAATTCTGCCTCATTGCGGATGATGTGATCCCAGAACCGTTCCTGCCATCCAAATTCGTGACCCTGTTTATGCGCTAATCTGGACACGGCGGATTTGAACGAACGCACCGCGACAGATAACGAACCCGTTTTCGGGGATATGGCGGACATTTGGTTTTTCGCAACCGTAGAGACGGTGCAATGCACCGTCTCTACGATGACAATAATCCCATGCGCATGATTCGGCATGATGACCCATTCATCCAATTCAATGCCCTGATGGTGTTGCGGATTTTCCGCCCAACATTGGGCGGCGATTTCGCCAATGGCAGACAGGCGCACGTCATCCCCTGCGACCTTGCCGAAATAGGGGACACGCCCGCGCGCGCAGATGGTGACGAAATAATACCCAGGGTTGCGGTAATCCCAGCCCTTCAAACGGGCGGATTCGATGCGGTATTTGTTTTTGAATAGGGTCATGATATTTCCGTTATCCTATTATTCGGTGCGCGTCGCGGTGTATCGTCGTCATCCGTCATTTCGTTCGTTCCGTTGTTGTCGCCGTAGAGACGTTGCAATGCAACGTCTCTACGGAACGCAACGTCTCTACGAAACACCATCCACGAATACCACACGAATAAACGAACCCGCCGACCATCTATTCGCCGAAGGTTCGTGGTCTCATTCGTGGACGGCGGTCTCCGTTCTCACATCAAACTTACCCGTCACGGCTTCGGAGATGAGCGGCGTTCGATATTGTCTTGTCATTGCGAGGAGGTTGCTTTTCCCGACGAAGCAATCTTATGTTACGAGGAGATTGCTTCGCTATCGCTCGCAATGACATTGATTTTACCTGTCACGGCTTCGGAGATGAGAGCCGTTCGGTATTGTCGTGTCATTGCGAGGAGGGTGCTTTTCCGGAGGAAGCAATCTTATGTTCCGAGGAGATTGCTCCCCGGCACCGAACCACCGGGGCGGTGTCGCTATCGCTCGCAATGACATTGATTTTACCCGTCACAGCTTCGGAGATGAGTGCCGTTCGATATTCAC
>JBGPNQ010000044.1:0-21947 GCA_041487615.1 Anaerolineae bacterium | reverse complement strand
GTTTTTCGTTTCAGGCAGTGGCAGGGAAGGCACTAGCCAGGCCGTCTCGTTGAACAGCCCCAACGCCTCAATGCTGGTGGTCAAAATCTTGATCCTAGGGCACGCTGATAAAATTTGCTCGGCATAGATCGCGCAACCATGAATGAGATGCTCGCAATTATCCAAAACAATTAATAACTCCTTCGGCTTGAGGAAGGTCTTGAGGCTTTCCATCACAGAACCCTGTGATATTTCACCCACGTTAAGCGATTGCGCCATTTCCTGAGGAATTAAATTCTCATCACTCAACCCCACCAGCTCCACCCAGAAAACGCCGTCTTTGAATTGTCTCACCAAAGAATTAGCAGCCTGAATTGCCAGACGAGTTTTGCCTACTCCGCCCGGACCGGTCAGCGTGAGCAAACGCGAGGTGGACAATAACCGCGCAATTTCCTTCAATTCTTTTTTCCGCCCGATGAAACTTGTGAGCGGAGTCGGCACATTTGTTTTTGGGGATTCGATCCGCTTCTCTCCCAACGGGACGGTTGATTTTGTTTCAAAAGACTCTTTCCCTACTTTGAGATTTTTATACAACTCCCGTGATTGCTCCGATGGTTCGATCCCGAACTCTTTCAAGGATTTCACACAACGTTCATAGGTCGCAACCACCTTTGACATGTCCCCTTTCGCCGCGTGGGCAGTCATCAGGGCCCGATAGGCAGGCTCAGGCTTCTGACCAAGTTTGATCCAGCGTTCAGCCCAATCCAAAATATCCAGCCATCGTTTTTCAGCTTGAAGGAGAGCCATTAGCCGCGCCATGTGATGTTCGAAGATGGAATACAAATGCTCGCGTTCCAATACCACCCATTCATCATAAAAGCCGGGTAATAACTCACCTTGATATTCTGAAAGAAGAGCGATCAATGTATCGGCAGACGCGCTCTCACTCAACTTCTCCAACCCGGCAACATCCAGCCAGTATTCCGCAGCCGTGTTGAAGGAGATGGATAAATCATCGGCAAGCAGAAATTCAACCTTTGGCTGTGAAGCAGGAAGCGATTTACGAATTTGCCAGAGCGTGTGACGCAGGTTGCTCCGTGCGGTTTCCTCTAATGAGTCGGGCCATAGCAGTCCCGCCAGTTTTTCGCGACGATGAGGAGTCCCCGCATTCAAAATCAGATATGCAAACAAAGACTGGGCCGGGCGCGATGTGATATTTATCGACTTCTTTTTGTACTTTGTGTCGAACTTTCCAAGCAGGCGGACTTCCAGCATAGCTATCCTTTACGACTGAACCAGGCAAAGTATAGCAGGTTGAACCGGTAAATACAATTAATGAAAAAAGCGGACTCTCGATCCGAATGCGTCTACTGCTCGAACACAAACATGGATTTGCATCATGGGAGTTTACAAGAGTTGATAGATGTTGTCAATTTTCGCTCGCTTTTAAACGGTCAACGGTGAGCCATCTGCCCACCGTTGACCAACGTCCCAATGCTCGGAAATTACATTTCTGGAGGAGTTTCCGGGCATCCCTCTTACTTGACTATCGCTGGAGGCGCAGGGCTTCGATCTTGTCATACGAGTGGTCGGCGTGAGATGTCCTCCCAAGTCGCATCTGCTCGATCAGATCATAAGCAGAAGCTGCGGCGACAGGGCTAATACCGCGCCCAATGCGTAAAGCCTCAATCTGGTCGTAGGCGAAAACGAGGCTGGCATTCACACCAGCGCGCAGGTTTTCGATGGAGTCATAAGAGCGATCTGCTGAGGCGTTGATCGTGCGTCCCATTCTCACTTGCTCGACCAGGTTATAGCCGGAATCGGCAGCGCTCAGAGCCCGCTGGGCACGCAGATTCTCGATAGCGTCGTAGCTTGAAAGTTCGGAAGTATGAGCAAAGGACCGGGAAACGCGGACCTGTTCGATGCCATCGTATGCGCGATTTGCCGAGACAGCGGCTGAACGGGTGACAAAACTGGCAGTCACAAGGATCGCAGCAAAAACCAGTAAAACAACGAAGACTTTGGAAGTACGGGTGGTAAACATTTCGGCTCCTCGATTGGCAGGAGTTGGTTGGAGTGCCAATCTATGACCACAGTTTACGCATCCGCCGTTATTCAGCGTGTTTCCGAGCATGGATTGAGCGTGTTTTCTTCCGGGAATTTCCAGCCAGTTTCCCCCGGGCCATTAGTGCAGGGCGAAATCTATGGCTTCCTCTACCGTCATGGCTTGCCCACTTCTGAACTCGACGTCAAACCCAGCGTCGTCCAATTGCTGTCGGGCAGCGGCCAGATCCTGGTCCAGTTCGCGGCGTTCTGCTTCGATCAGCGGTGCGCCAATCTCCCGGCGGATGGACTCTGCCGCTCCGAATAAACGTGCGGCGCGCTGGACATCTCCATATTTCAAGGCAAGCTTGGCAAACCCTTCGAGACAATAAGCAATGCAGCGCTTCTCGCCAATTTCCTCGGACAGGACGAGACTCTCGCGGTAATAACGCTCGGCCTCGGCCCGCTCATTCTCCAAATAAAGCAGATGAGCCAATCCGTTCAGAGCATACGCGACGAGGTTCTTCTCCCCCAATTCATAAGCGGTCGCAATGCTCTCTTCATAATGGTGCTTTGCTCCAGAACGGTCAGCCTGCTGTTCCAAAACAAGCCCAAGGTTATTCAGTGCAATGAACAGCCCGAACTTGTCTCCAAGCTCCCGGAAGAGATTTACGCTTTCCTCCTGATACTTGCGCGCAGTTGGATAATCATCCATGTAGTTCGCCACGTTGCCCAGACTGGTCGTCAACGAGGCGATTTCCCTTATGTGGCCAATCTCTTTCGCCAGGGCCAGAGCTGCCTCATACGAATCTCTTGCCGCCGCATAATCACCTTGCAGAGAAGACACCATCCCCAGGTTGTGAAGCGCAGAAACAATGCCCCTTTTGTCGCTCAGGTCACGAGATAAGCCCAGACTCTCTTCAAGCAGTTCCTTCGCCCGAACATAGTCTCCCTGACGGGCAGTAAATTTTCCCATCCACCTCAGCGCATCTGAAAGCACGTCCTTCGGAGCATCCTGAGAGTGAGCCAGCGCTTCTGAGAGTGTTGCCCGTCCTTCCGCAATATATCCTCGGACTTCCCAGTACTGACCCAGCGAGGCAGCCAGACGTAAGGCGTTGACAGCATCGTTGTTCATCGCCCATTCAAGTGCGGACCGCAGGTTTCCAAATTCTGAGTCGAGTTCTGCAAACCATCTATTTTGTTCGACCGTCAACAACTTCGACGTCGCGTTTTGTGCGACTTGCAGGAATAAGGCAAGATGATTCCGATGCATCTGAGCGAATTCGCTGGACGACTCTAACTTCTCGAGGCCGTATTGCCGGATGGTTTCCAACATCCGATAACGTGTCTGTCCCTTGCGTTCCTCCACGATCACAATGGATTTGTCGACGAGATGTGACAACAGTTCCAGGACCTGTGACCTCGGTACAATTTCATCGGCGCTGACCGAATGCGCCGCATCCAATGTCCAGCCAGCAATAAAGACCGATAAGCGCCTCCACAAAATGCGCTCAGATTCCGAGAGCAAATCATCACTCCATTCGATCAAAGCCCTCAATGTCTGATGACGCGGTAACGCGGTGCGACTGCCCTGGGCCAGAAGTGAGAAACGATCGTCCAGCCGCGAGGCGATCTCATCTACGCTGAGAGCCTTTATTCTTGCAGCCGCGAGTTCGATCGCCAGTGGTATACCGTCCAATCTGTGGCAGATTTGAGTCACAGCAGCCACGTTTTCGGCAGTCAAAGCCAGATTCGGATGGACCAATGCGGCGCGCTCCGCGAAGAGTCGAATGCTCTCGAATTCCTTCAAATCCTGAAATTGCGTGGCTCGCGCCAGGGTGGGAAATGAAAGCGGAGGGACCTGCAGGATCATCTCGCCCGTGATCCCTAACGCCTCGCGGCTCGTCGCCAGGATTTTCAGCCGTTCGCAGTGAGTCAGCAGATCCTCCGCAAGTTGCGCGCAGGGATCGATGACATGCTCGCAATTGTCAAGAATGAGGAGTGCCTGTTTTTGCTGTAGGAACTGTTTCAGGGAATTGCTCAGGGGCAGACCGGGCAACTCCCGTACACCCAATACTTGAGCAACGGCCTCAGGCACAAGTCTGTTCTCGGTCACGGGAGCAAGCTCCACCCACCAGATTCCATCCTTGTAGGATTTGGTCAGCTCTTTCGCGGCCTGAATTGCCAATCGCGTTTTGCCAATCCCACCAGAACCTGTCAGCGTTAGTAGACGCGTCGTAGAAATGAGATTCTTCACCTCTTCCATTTCGCGTTCACGCCCGATGAAACTCGTCAGCGGAATCGGCAGATTTGTTTTTGGCGGTACGGCTGGTTTTTCTTTTGTAGGAACGGCGACTGCCGATTCGCCACCTTCCCTGCCTGCCTTGAGCTTTTCATATAAGCTACGAGTCTGCTCTGACGGCACGACTCCGATCTCGCGCAGGGATTTGACACACCGTTCATACGCCGCCGCAACGTTGGACATATCCCCTTTCGCCGCGTGAGCAGACATCAAGGCGCGATAGGCGAGTTCAGGTTTTTGTCCCAATTTGATCCAGCGTTCCCCCCAATCCAAAATGTCCAACCAGCGTCGTTCCTCTTGAAGGAGCGACATCAAGCGCGCCATATGATGTTCAAAAATGGAATAAAGATGATCGCGTTCCAATAAGACCCACTCATCGTAAAAACCGGGTAATAATTCCCCTTGATACTCTGAGAGAACGTTCAACAATTCGTCCACAGATGCAGAGTCAGACAATTTCTCCAATTCAGCAGTATCCAACCAGTATTCAGCCGAGCTATTAAAAGTGATCGACAGATCGTCCGCCAGCAGGTATGCGGATGACGCTGGAGATGAAAGCGCTTTGCGAACCCGCCAGAGTGAATGACGAAGATTATCTCTTGCTGTTTCCTCTAAGGAGTCAGGCCATAAGAGTCCCGCCAATTTTTCGCGGCGATGGGATGTTCCGGCATTCAATATTAGGTATGCAAATAATGATTGCGCCGGACGCGAAGCAATCGCGATGGACTTTCCATCGAGTAGCGCTCCGAATTTCCCAAGTAATCGAACCTCCAGCATGCAGCCTATATTCCAGTTTCTTTCAACGCAAATTCTACCGCTTGCTCAAGGGTCATCGTTCGTCCTTCTCCCCAGGCTTTCGCGAACGTTTCTTCATCAAGTTGGGTCTGTACAGCCGCGACATAATGATCGATTTCTTTCTGGTCCAGTACTTCCAGGCGTCCAGCGATTCCGCTTCTTTCAAGCAGAGATTCCAGCGCGCCAAACAACCGTGCCGCTTGTTCGGCCTTGCCAGTCATTCCCAAGAGGGCTGCGAAGCCGTCAAGACAAACTATCATCCCTACCTTATCATCATACTCCTTAGTCAGTTTCAGACTTTCTTCAAACAAGGTATTGGCTTTTCCATAATTGCCTCTATAAAGCCACACCCATGCCATATTTCCAGAAGGCAGAGCGACACCACTCCGTGCTGCGTGAAGAATTTCTAGCGACTCCTCATAAAAATTACCCGCGCGCTGATAGTCGCCTCGCAGACGCATCAATTCCCCCAAATTGTTCAGTGCACGCCCTATCCGAAATCTGTCGCCGAGTTCTCGAAATTTGGCGACACTTTGAAGGAATAGTTCCTCACTCTCCGCATCATAGGAAGACATGGATGGCAGCTCGTACATTGCCCAAGCGATACTCCATTGATCCTGCAATTCTTGATAAAGCACTAATGCCTCGGTAAGGTATGAATGTGCCATTTGCTCGTCTTGCTGCCAATGAGCTGTTGCGCCCAATCCTGAAAGAGCAAAAGCAATTTCCCTTTTATCGCCTGATCCTCGAGCAACAGTCAATGCTAGTTCTGCCAAAGGTCGAGCCATCTCAAAATCACGTTGATAAGCAGCGAACCACCCTGCCATGCACAGAACATGCGCACGCCCGGGGGATTGTCCCCACTGGTTGGTTTGTTCCATTAATTTCGCCAGCCAGATGCGACCCTCGCCAAAATTTTCCATCATATACCAGAACCCAAACAACGCCGAAGCCAACTTCAGCGCCAACTTTGCGTCGCTATCGATGGCACATTCCCAGGCAGCACGCAAGTTATCGTGCTCGAGCTCCAGGCGATCTAGCCATTCGAATTGCTCCGTGCCTTTCAGTTTTGGCTCTGCCTGTTCTGCAAATGCGATGAAATAATCACGATGCCATTGGCGCGCCAATTCAATTTCGCCCGACTCATACAACTTTTCGTGCGCGTATTCGCGAATTGTTTCCAACATGCTATAGCGAGTTTCAGATTCAGAATCTTCTGAGCGTGCTCTTACCGTAACCAAAGGCTTGTCGATTAATTGTCCCAAAAGGTCAGCAACTTGTGATTTCGAAACATCTCCTCCAGCCGCAACTGTCTCCACAGCTTCCAGCGTGAACCCACCTACAAAGATTGCCAGCCTGCGAAACAAGACCTGCTCCGGTTCGGTGAGCAAATCGTGACTCCAGTCAATCGCAGCCCGCAGTGTTTGATGCCGTGGCAATGCGGTGCGACTCCCTTGCGTAAGCAAATTGAAACGATCGTTCAAACGTTTAGCAATTTGCTCAACCGTCAATAACCTGGTCCGTGCAGCAGCCAGCTCGAGGGCAAGAGAGATACCCTCCAGCCGCCGACAAATTTAAAGTACCGCGGCGACATTTTGCTCGGTCAATGCAAAGTCAGGTTTGACGGCAGAAGTGCGCTCGACAAAGAGACGAATACTCTCGCTTTCGAGCAACAGATCAGTCAAGGTGAGACTATTAAGCTTGGGGAGCGAAAGAGTTGGCACCGGATACACCCTCTCACCTGTGATCCCTAATGCCTCGCGACTGGTTGTCAGGATCTTCAGGTTTGCACAATGGGATAAAAGATCGAAGGCGAGTTGCGCGCTCGCAGCAATGAGATGCTCACAATTATCGAGGATGAGCAGTACTTGCTTCTCACGCAAGAAGTTTTTCAATGACTCGAGCAGTGGCTGGTTCGGAGACTCACGCACACCCAGCGTCTGCGCGACGGCCTGAGGCACAAACGCCTCTTCTGTCAGCGGCGCAAGTTCCACCCACCACACCGTGTCCTTGAAATTGTTCAGAATCTGATTGGATGATTGGATCGCCAAACGCGTCTTCCCGACTCCCCCTGGACCCGTAAAGGTGACCAGCCAATGCTTGCCGAGCCATCGGACGATCTCTTCGATCTCCTTCTCGCGCCCAATAAAACTTGTGAGAGGGATTGGTAGATTCGTTTTCGGCGACTCTTTGCGCTTCCCCTTCACAGAGATATTTGATGCCGCTTCGAGGTTTTCTTTTCCCGTTTTGAGTCTTTCATAAAGAGCCCGCGTTTGTTCCGACAGCTCGACACCAAATTCCTTTAACGACATCACACAGCGCTCATAGGTCGCGGCGACCTTGGACATATCCCCTTTCGCCGCATGGGCAAGCATCAGGGCACGATACGCGGGCTCGGGCTTTTGTCCCAATTTGATCCAGCGTTCCCCCCAATCCAATATGTCCAACCAGCGTCGTTCATCCTGCAATAGCGACATCAATCGTGCCATGTGATGTTCGAAAACGGAAGCGAGGTGCTCGCGTTCCAACACCACCCATTCATCGTAGAAACCAGGCAATAGTTCCCCTTGATAGTTTGATAGAACTGTGAGCAGTTCGTCGGATGATGAATTCTCGCTCAACTTCCCCAACTCGCCTACATCCAGCCAATAATCTGCGGAGGCATTGAAGGTAATGGATAAATCATCCGTAAGTAGATATTCAGCTTTCGGCTCAGAGGGAAGGGCTTTGCGCATCCGCCACAGAGCGTGACGAAGATTATCCTTTGCTGTTTCTTCTAGCGAGTCGGGCCATAGTAACCCAGCTAGTTTTTCGCGACGATGGGAAGTCCCTGCGCTCAAGATCAAATAAGCAAATAAAGACTGAGCAGGACGAGAGGCTAAGTTGATTGGCCTCTGCTCATATTTGACTTCAAATTTGCCTAATAAACGTACTTCAATCCTGGCCATTTTTCACCGTTAAGCCAAATAAAGTATAGCAGGTTCGTGCGGCAAGGACAATCGGGTATACTGCAAAACTAAAGGAAACAAATCGTGTCCAAAATGATTTTGGAAGCAGCACACTTGGCATACAAAGCGCAGATCGTATTCGCGGCTGAAAAAAGCGATGAATAATCCTTCAACATCTTCACTAGAACAACAACTTCCTTCCGGCACCGTTACATTCTTATTCACTGACATCGAAGGTTCGACGCGTCTTTTGCAGCAGTTGGGCGAAGAGTACAGCGCCGTCGTCGCGGATCACGATCGGCTTTTGCGCGAGATTTGGCAGACATTTAACGGATTTGTGGTTGGCACCGAAGGCGATTCATTCTTTGTTGCATTCGCACAGGCGATAGATGCCATTCGGGCTGCGGTGCAGTCCCAACGTGTCTTGGCAAGCCACCCCTGGATCCATGATGTCAATGTGCGCGTCCGTATGGGCCTGCATACAGGCGAACCGCAAATCAACGAGTTGGGTTACGTAGGGATTGATGTACATCGCGCCGCGCGCATCTCTGCGGCGGCACATGGTGGACAGATATTGATTTCGCAAGCCACATGCGATTTGATCGAAGCGGTACTGCCGGATGGCGTCACACTGCGGGACCTTGGAGAGCATCATCTCAAGGACCTGCGCCAACCCAAGCATCTATATCAACTTGTCATTCCGGGATTGCGCGCTGATTTCCCTCCGATACGGTCAATGGACTCGCTGCTAAATAACCTGCCAACTCAACTGACAAGTTTTATCGGCCGACAAAAAGAGCTGCAGGAGTTGAAGGGGCTGTTGGAAAATATGCGTTTGGTAACACTGACCGGCCCTGGCGGCAGCGGCAAGACGCGCCTGTCCATCCAGGTTGCCAGCGAAATGATCGAACATTTCCGTACAGGCGTGTTATTCATCGCACTGGCGCCTGTCACGGACCCCAGGCTGGTCGCCTCGACGATCGCCCAACCGCTTGGCATCAAGGAAACTGCGGGAAAGTCGATCGTGGATAACCTGAAAGATTATTTGAAAAGCAAATCATTGTTGTTAGTGCTGGATAACTTTGAGCAAGTGATTTCTGCAGCACCCGTGGTAGCCGAACTCATGACGACCTGCGATGAATTAAAAGTGCTGGTGACCAGCCGCGAGGCATTGCACATCAGCGGGGAACAAGAATATCCTGTGGCACCGTTGCCGTTGCCGAATCTCACACAACTTCCCTCGCTCGAATCCCTCTCCCAATATGCCGGAGTCGCGTTGTTCATTCAGCGTGCAAAAGCAGTGAAACCCGATTTTCGTATTACGCATGAGACAGCACCCATCGTTGCCGAAATTTGCCACCGCCTGGACGGATTACCACTGGCAATCGAGTTGGCAGCAGCACGGATCAAATTATTATCTCCGCGAGCGATGCTGGATCGCCTGGAGCATCGACTGGAATTTTTGTCCGGAGGCGGTCGCGATCTGCCTGCCCGACAGCAGACGCTGCGCAATGCGATTGCATGGAGTTACGATCTTCTCACTGAAAAGGGACAGAACCTGTTCTGCCGGTTATCCGTTTTTAGCCGAGGTTGCATGATCGATGCAGTCGAGGCACTCGCCGAGGATCCTTTAGAACGCATTTCCATTTTGGATGAATTAGGATCTCTCCTGGACAAAAGTTTATTACGTGAAGTTGACGATGCCCAGGGTGAACCGCGTTTTTTCATGCTGGAATTGCTGCGTGAGTTTGGTTCGGAACAGTTAGCTGCAAGCGGCGAGCAGGAAAAGATTCGTCGCTGGCATGCCCAGTTTTATCTATTGCTTGCGGAACAGGCTGAATTAAAACTCGAAAGCGCAGAACAACTGGAATGGATCAACCGCATGGAACAGGAACACGACAATCTCCGCTCTGCACTCGAGTGGAGCAGGACAACAGACAGCGCCTGGGAGATTTGTCTACGCCTGGCCAGTACACTCGCGTTGTTCTGGGAAGTACGCGGTTATTTCAGTGAGGGACGCGAACGATTGGCTGCGATACTCTCCATGGAGATGGTTCAGGGGCCTACAGCAGCACGCGCCAAGCTGCTTGCTCGCGCGGCAGAGCTGGCTTATCGGCAGAGCGATTATGCTGCAACCGTGGAACTCGCGGAGGAAAGCCTTGAAATTTACCGCGAAGTTGGTGATCGGCAGGGGATGGCATCCATACTTATCAAACTTGGGAATGCCGCAACCGAGGCCGGCGATTATGCAAGTGTAGCCGGATTTTTGGAGGAGGCTCTTACGATTTGGCGCGGATTGAACGACGAACATGGCATCGCCCGCGCCTTGATCAGTCTAGGCTGGGCTGCCCTGCGACCGGGCGATTATCAATTGGCGAATAGCCGGCTGGAGGAGGCTTTATCCATCTCGCGAGAAGTAGGCGATACAAGAAGCATCGGCTTTGAGCTTTCTGGCCTGGGCGAGGTTGCACTACGTCAAGGGGATTATGCACGTGCAACACAACTGCTCGAGGAAAGCCTGGAGTTGCGACGGCAGCTCGGCAATAAGTGGGGTGTCGGCGTTTCGCTCGGCACACTTGGCTGGGTCGCCATGCGTGAAGCAGAGTGGGACAGAGCGATGGCACGGCTGGGCGAGAGTTTGGAAATCCGCCAGGAAATTGGCGATAAGGGTGGCAGCGCCTGGTGCATCGAACGGCTCGCAGAGATCGCTCTGGCGCACGGGCATCCCGAGAAATCAGTGCGCTTGCTCGGTGCCGCAGCGGCGCTGCGCATATCTCTTGGCTCGATGATCGATCCTGCAGATCAATCGGAATATCAGGGCACACTTACAGCATTGCGACAAGAACTTGGTCTGCCGCGCTTTGGGACGCTTTGGGATGAAGGTCACGCATTGACTTTGGAGCAGGCTGTCACCCTCGCTTTGGAAAATTAAGAATTCCTCGGTATGATCCTCGCTGGCAGGCCGTTTTTGGGCCGCATGGTAATTGCCATCTTCGCCTCATCCGAATGCTTGGGCGACTCGATCACGTCATACTTTTGCACCATCATTGCCAGCAACAATTGACCTTCGATCAGAGCAAAATGATTGCCAATGCACATATGCGGTCCGGTTAGGAATGGCATGTAAGCATTGCGGTTGAGGGAGGCTTTGTTCTCCGACAGGAAGCGTTCGGGACTGAATACAAGCGGATCCGGCCAGTAATCGGGATGGCGATGAATATTGCGAATGGCAATCGCGACAAGATCACCTTTTGAAATGGATGTACCGCCAATCTCGGTCGGCGCGAAGGCAAACCGCACAGTCATCGGCACAGGTGGAAAGAGTCGCATGGTCTCCTCGATCACTGCAAGTGTGTATGACAGGTTCGGCAAATCGCTCGCCTGTACATCATGACCCAACGCGTCAACTTCCGCACGGATTTTCACGAATACGTCTGGATGGTGATCGAGCACGTGCCAGGCCCAGGTCAGTGCAAGAGCGGTCGTCTCATGACCGGCACCAAAGATTCCAGAAACCTCGTCCCGAACCTGTTGATCGTTCATCGTCTCATTGGTATCAGCATCCTGCGCCTCGATCAGCATTTCCAACAAATCATTTTTATGCTCCCCTTGCGCAAGGGCGACCCGTCTTTCACGAATCATGCGGAACAGAAATTCATCCAGCCTGGCGCGTTGGTCCCAAAACTTCTTATGAGAAGGAAAGATTGTCCAACGGGCAGGCAAAGCAAACGGATTGCCGGCACGCGCCGCGATAAACTCAAGTGCAGAATCCACCGCGTTGCCAACCTGATCCACCTCCAGTAATATGTTGATGCTGAACATCGTGCGGTTGATGATATCCAGCGTCACCAATTTCATTTCTTTGGTCAAGTCAACTGTTTTGTCAGCCGCCAGGTTGGACCAACGGCTGAGCATTGCTTCCCCGGCGGCTTGCATCTTGTCTGCCATCGCGGCAATGTTCGAACGATGAAATACCGGTTGCATCATGCGGCGTTTGATGAGCCAACTATCTCCATCGATGGTGATCAGGCTGAGTCCCAGGATATACGTGAGCGGCGTGCCACCTTCAAAGTTCTGCGAGCGTCGAAGGACATGCTTTCGGACGGTCAACGCTTCCTGCGCAAGTTGTGGATTCGAAATCACATGAAATGGTATCGGACCCAGTTTGGTGATGAAATGATCACCGTGAGTATGCCAGGTATGCTCCAGAAATGTTAGTGCATCGCGGCGAAATTCACGCGCAATCCCAAAAATGGGATCACCTTTATAAACAGGGAGAGATTTTTCGTTACTTCGAACTGTTGCTTCCATAGCCAATTCCTTTCCATGATTTGACAGACCCAATCGATTATACTGTTGGGGAAAATATTGAAGAAGAAAGCATGGGAAATAAACTTTGTCCAAAGGTCATCCTCGAAGGCACGCGCCTGACGTTCAAGACCGAAATTGCATTTGAATTGAATGAGCATCCGCGAGTGGTGGGTCCGCGCAGGTATCGCTACCACTCGCCATTGATCTCTGCCGAATGGTGTACATTCACCAATTATCCATGGGGGCGCGGACCGATCAACTTCGAGCCGCATGAGGAATCCCAGGCCATGGAAATTTATGCCACCTGGGCCCGGATGTTCGAGCTGCAAAAATATTATTCGTGGATCGTGGATCGCTTCCACATCTCGACAACCGCCTACCAAAAACAGACGTACGATCGAGATTATGATTTCCGTTGGCTGGAAGAAAGACTGCTGCCCTTGAATTTCCGAATCGTCTTTTGTACACGTTCGCCGGAAAGTTTCAAAGCCGCGCGCGAAGAGAGATTGAAGGTCTCAGGCAACCCATCACAATACAATGACTTGGGCCCGTTCATCCGCGAGCAGGAATTGATGCGCGAACTGGTCGCAAGATCCATGCTGCCGAGTTTGACGTTGGATGTCTCGGATAACGACATCCCCGCGGGTGTGGAGCGCGTCGCGGATTGGCTGGAGAGCTCAGGTGGACTCTATATGCCGGATTAGGTTTATAATCATCATAGGAAAGTGAGGTACGAATGACCGAGAAAACTACTCAACGCAAGCGGTTTGAGGATGAGGTTCCAGAGGAAGTCCGTCAGCACGTCCGCGCAGCGCGTGAAGAGTTGCGCGACAGCATCAAAGCATTCCTGCCGCCCGGATTTATGGAGCACCGCAAGAAAGCACGCAAGGAAATGTTGCTAGCCTGGCGCAGCCTGATTGACTCCGCTCTGGAGCGGATCGAAAAAAACAAGGAAGAAGAAACCGCATAACAATTGCCCCGCGAAATGCGGGGCTTTTTTTTCAACGCCAGGGGGAATGTCCGCGGGCGAGAAACGCCATCCACAGAAAAGTTACGGCCGAGAAGGCCCAGAACAAATAAGCCAGCGTGATATTTTCACTTTGAAAGAGAAGCACGCCACCGAATAGGAATGCTGCAAATACGATACTGCCTGTTAAGCGGTTGACCGCACTTTCCAAATGAAAGATTTGACGATTGACCTGCGGCGTATTGACATTCAATTCCCCGCGCTCGATCCGCGTTAAGACTCGACCCGTTTGGCCGGGCAAAGCAATCAGTTCTTTGACCAAATCTCCAATTTCATCTAGCCAGACATCCCAGTTGGAGATGCCTTCCTCGGCGACCAGGTTTCGCGCATAAGGCGCAAGCTGGTTCCACAAATTGAAGTTCGCATCCAGGCCGGTACACATGCCTGAAAGAATCGCAACGGTCCGCCCGAGCAACAGGAGATTATGTGGCAGCTGGAATGGCATCTCATACATCAACTCGCGGAATTGCATCGCGAATTGAGCCATCTCCCGGTGGTCTACGTTACGTAGTTCATTCATGGACATGCCCCAGAAGCGGTCAAACATCTGTGACTCGGCCTGTTCGAGCAGTTTTAGGTCCGCGCCGGGCAGGAGCACATCCAGCGTTTGAAAGGATTGTATGACTTTGGATGCTTTGCGCGTACCCACTCCAATTAACAGTTCACGCAAACCGTCACTAAGATTTTCGGGGACGCTGCCTACCATTCCAAAATCGACAAAGGTCAACCTCCAGCTCGCCCTCTTTTCCGTTGTAGCGGGGATTGGGGTTACAAACAGATTGCCCGGATGCGGATCGGCATGAAAGAAACCATCTTCGAAGATCTGTTTTAGATAAGTATCCAGCAATACTTTTGCGACTTCGGCACGGTCGATGCCCGCCGCAGTGATCGCGTCATAATCCGTGATTTTGATGGCATATACGTTTTCGAGCGTGAGCACACGTTTTGTAGTTCGACTCAGTACCACACGCGGCACATGAATTCGTTTGCGCCTGGCAAAATTTTTGCCGAACGCTTCGGCATTTTTTGCCTCGGCCAGATAGTCAATCTCCTGCCGAACGGTCGTTTCCAGTTCTTTTATCAACGCAGGAACATTGACGCGCTTGCGAATCGGTTCGTAGTACATCAACCATCCGGCGACGCGGTGTAGCGCGGAAAAATCCACATCCACCAAGCGCTCGATGAATGGACGCTGAATTTTGAGGACTACCTCCTGAAAGCCTTCGGCTTCCGCCGCGTCAGCCCGCAGCCGTGCGCGATGGACCTGTCCCAGGGACGCGGCGGCCAGCGGATTCGGTTCGAAGTGTTCGAATACATCTTCGAGGCGCGCGCCCAGTTCGGTCTCCGCCAGCTTGCGGATGGCCTCGAAATCCTCAGCGGGGACTTCATCCTGCAAGCCCGAGAGTTCTTCCGTAATTTCAACAGGGAGGACATCGAGCCGCGAGGAAAGGAACTGTCCCACCTTGATCATCACGCCACCCATGCGGATTGCCATGACACGGAATCGGGCCGCCAGTTGCTTGTAGCGGTTGGAACGAGTTCGTCGCGTTAGGCTGCGAAATCCAATGCGCGGCAGAACAAGCTCCCAATAAATTAAGCCGGCGACCGCGCGGGCAAAGAATGACATGATATGGCGATAGCGAGCGCGTAGACGGGAATTCTGCATATGGGTTCCTCTCACAGGATTGTATCACCTGCAAAACGGTGACTTTGGGTAAAACTAGAGACCGCCAGTTCGTAAAAGAAAGAGTTGCAAGAAGAGGTAGTATGTCTCTTGACACGATCGTGGAAGCGTTGATCAAGGAAGCTCAGGAACGCGGTGAGTTTGATGATTTGCCCGGACAAGGCAAACCCATCGATTTGACATCATATTTCGAGACGCCCGAGGATATCCGTGTAGCGGAGTCGGTGTTGAAAAATGCAGGGAGGACATCACCTGAGGTGCAATTATTGAAGGAGATCGCAGAGTTGAGGCAACTGCTTTCGAGAACTGTAGATGAGAAGAAGAAAGACGGGCTTCTGAAACAGATTCAAAGGAAAGAGATCGCGTTCAATTTGATGATAGAGAGACAAAAACGTCAGCGAATGACGAAGTAAGTCGGATTGACCGAATTTTGTCTTAAAAAGATGGCTATTTCATCTGGATTGTTAAATCCTTGTTAAGGAAACCGATGTCCGCTTTACAAATCACCACTCCCCTGCTATACTCTTCATCGTTGGATTTGACTTTCATGGCGCCGAGCCTTAAACGGCGAGTGCGCCGTTTGTTTACCGCTTCCCGCATTTTTGACTGAACTTTTGCAAATTATCTAAAGTCTTCAAATTGAAGTTCAATCGTAGTTGGTAATGCGGTACAATGTGAGAACAATCGCAAGTGATAGACGGCGTCACCCCCGCGAGCAAGTCAGCGAGGGTCTTTTTTTGCCGTCACCCCTAACCCTCTCCCGTAGGGCGAGGGGAACTCTTTGACCTTAACCGCCATTGGCGGATAAATAAAATTTTTGAACAAGTGAGGATAAATATACTTGTATGAGTAAGCACGGAAAATTGAAGATCATTCCCCTGGGTGGACTTGGGGAAGTTGGCAAGAACATGACCGCCTACGAGTTTAACAATCAAATCATGATCGTGGACGCGGGCATCATGTTCCCACATAACGATATGCTGGGAATTGATTACATCATTCCCGATTATGAATATTTGCGCGGAAAAGCGAATCAGGTGGTGGGGATCGTAATCACCCACGGACATGAAGATCACATCGGGGCGATCCATCACCTTTTGAATGACATCCCGGTTCCCGTTTATGCAACACCTTTGACCATCGGCCTGATCGAGGTCAAATTGGCGCGCCACAACGCCGCCAGCAAAGCCATGCTCAATAAAGTGGAAGCGGGCTCAACGATCGAGATCGGACCCTTCAAAGTGGAGTTATTCCACATCTGTCATTCGATCCCTGACGCCGTCGGGCTTGGAATTTCGTGCCCCGCGGGACTTGTCGTGCATATGAGCGACTATAAATTCGATCATACGCCCGTCGACGGCTGGCCCACCGATTACGCAAAGCTGGCGGAATTCTCGCGGCGCGGCGTGGATCTGCTGCTTTCAGACTCGACAAACGCCGAGCGCCCAGGTTGGACCCCTTCCGAAATGGTGATCGGTCCCGCCTTCGATAAGGTATTCACCGAAGCCTCGGGACGCGTCATCGTGGCAACATTTGCTTCGCTCATTTCCCGGATTCAGCAGGTGGCAGAAGCCGCTGCAAAGCATGGACGGAAGATGGCGCTCGCAGGTCCAAGCATGATCGATAATGTGAAGATCGCCCGAAAATTGGGCTATCTCGACATCCCCGATGAAATTCTCGTTCCACTTGAGCAGGCGCTACAAATGCAGGATCACAAGGTTGTGCTCATGTGTACCGGCTCGCAGGGTGAACCCTCATCCATTGTGGGACGTCTATCGGCGGGAACGAATCGTCAGTTCGATCTCAAGCCGCACGATACAGTGGTTCTGTCATCGCATCCCATTCCTGGGAACGAAGAGACCATCAGCAAAACGATCAATCGCTTGTTGCGACGGGGCGCAAATGTGATCTATGATTCACTGGCACCCATTCACGTATCAGGTCACGCCAGCCAGGAAGAGCAGAAGCTTCTGATCGACATGGTCAAGCCGAAACATTTCCTTCCGATTCACGGGGAACTACGCCAACTGAAACGTCATGGACTTCTGGCCGTTGATATGGGCATTCCAGAGGCAAATGTAATTGTCGTCGAGAACGGACAGATCGTCGAACTCTCCGGCGGCAAAATTAAACTGGGAGAACGCATCCCTGGCGGCTATGTCTTTGTCGATGGACAATCCATCGGCGACATCGACTACGACATCATGCGGGAACGCGAGAAACTGGCGCGCAACGGCATCTTCCTGATCGATATCAGCGTGAATAAGTTGAATGGTCGTTTGTCGCATGACCCCGAAATTATCACGCGCGGATTTGTCTCACCCGAGGACGCTGAAGAATTGCTTCCTGAGGTGCGCCGGCGGATCATGGACGTTGTCAACGGTGGTGGATACGACAATGAAAAGGATATTGCCAACACCGTCAAATCGTACCTGTATGAAGAGACCAAGCGCCGACCTATGGTGTTGGTCACCCTGAGCAAGTCGTAATCTTGAGACAGGTGACAGTCACCCTAAACGTGACTGTCACCTTGGTTAAACGACCAGCCCGACGAAAATGGTCGGGCTGGTTGTTTATTCCACCGTTACTTCAATTCCAACTCAAGGAATGTACCATCGACGCGATATGATTTGCCCAGGACCTTATATCCCAGAAAAAGCCACTTTTTCGCGGAGGGAACCGAAACCGGGTTTGTCACAAAGACACTGGGATTCACGGTACTCCGAACGGAGTTCAACGTGAAGTTAAACGTGAACGAATAGCCATCTCCCTGGTCGAGATTTCCGGTGCGCAGCAGGGTGGTGTAGCTGTTAACATTATCTTTCTGCGCAATTACGCGTTTCTTCACATTGCCTTGAGGGATGGTCATCAATATTCCCTGGGAAGTTACATCCTGATCTGCAAACACTCCCATCAAAAGATCAACATTCTCCAGATCCCGTAGACGAACTACGAATGTCACAGATCCGCTTTCTGTTGGCAGCTGGGCAAATAGACCGAATATGTTGGATCCAGTCTGGTTCTGGGCCAGGAAATCCAGATCTCCATTCTCCGCACGAAAAACAAACACGGGCTCCTGCCAGCATCCATCTTCCCTTTCAACAGTTTTAATGTCCGCCGGATAGAGCTTCCACAAGGTGGAAATGCAGCCCGCCATCCAGTCCTTCCCAAGCGCGACCGGGATAACAGGCGTAAGGGTCGCCGTCGGTGTATCGGTGGGCGGCGCGGGCGAGGAGGTCGGCTCGCCCGTGGGTACGGTGGAGGTAGGAATCGGCGATGGCTGGACTGTGGCTGCATGAAGTATTTCAGTAGGTGGGACTGACGTTGCTGGTTGAGAACCCGTCCGATTCGCCAAAGCGATAATGACAGTTGTAATAATACCTCCCACAACCGTAATAATTGCTGCAAGCACTGTTGGGTCCAAGGATTTTTTATTGTCGGCGGACATATGAACCTCAATCTCTCCCGGATTATTGTTTATTCTACGTCATATTCATGGCATATTCAAGAGTCATTTTGATCTTGCAGGATGGATGCAATCTGTCGGTCAATTCTTCCCATTGGATATTCATCAAGTTTCCTTAATAGGATCCATCTCAAGTTTTCAGATTTAACAGCCATGGCAAGTTCACATCTAAAGACATATACCGTGACCTTAAAATGAGTGTATCCATGATGGAGGACTGCCAGCGGTTCTGTTTCCAGGATGCCCTTCCGCTTCGCGCGAAGCCGCAGGTTGTATCCCGTTTTCAAGGTCTGGGCCAGCCCTTCAAGCGGATTCCCAGGCACGCGCCCGTTTGGGAATTCCCACATCCCACCCAGCAATCCCTTCGACGGCCGTTTTGCCATCAGGACTTCATCGTGGGGCGGATTGGTAATCCGCCTTAGGATAACTCCCGCGGCATGGATGTAGTGCGGCACATCCTTCTTCGGAGTTTTTACGGGACGCTGATTCTGCGTTCCGTTTTCTCGAGCTTTGCACATCTTCATCAACGGGCAGAATAAGCAGCGAGGATTCGATGGTACACATATTGTCGCTCCCAAGTCCATGAGCGCCTGGTTGTAATCACCTGCATTTTTCTTTGGCAGACACTTCTCCGCCAGATCCCATAAAAGATTTTCGCCTTTCGGCAGATCGACCGGTTCCGAAATATCAAATATGCGCGAATAAACCCGTTTGATATTGCCGTCCAGGGCGGGCACGTTCATACCAAACGCAATGGAAGCAATCGCTCCAAGTGTATAACGTCCAATGCCGGGAAGTTTGCGAAGCTCATTCAGATCGCGCGGCAGCTCGCCGTTGAAATCTTTGGCAACGATCTTTGCGGCCTTGTGCAGGTTTCGTGCGCGACTGTAATAGCCGAGTCCCTCCCAGGCGTTGAGCACATCCTGCTCGGAGGCATTCGCCAGGGCATGTATCGTCCGGAACTGCCTCATCCATTTTTCGAAATACGGAAGTACCGTCTCCACGCGCGTTTGTTGCAGCATGATCTCTGAAACCCAGACAGCATAGGGATCGTCCGAATCGCGCCAGGGCAGAGTCCGCTTATGGAGGCCGTACCACTTCAACAGCTTGGAAGATAGGTGTTGCATCTTATGGAGAACAAGGCTCGGAGAGAGGCGCGCTCACGTAAACGGAATCCAGCGCAGGGAAGGCAATCAGTCGAACTTCCACATAATCTTCCTTTTGACATCCAAGCACCATGGCATCCGCTCCGTGGGGAAAGTCGCCGTGATAATCCTTCACAGGGAATATGGCCTGGATCCGCTGTTGATTGAGCAGCACAAAACCAAGCCGCGCATAATCACGAATTGCATAAGCGGGTAAAGGATTCCCCGAGCTAATTCCGATATTTCGAGGGAAAAATCGCGGGTAGAGGAGTCGTCCCGTCTGGAAGAAGGACGCAGGTTGCGCGGTAAACGATTCAATCTCACTGCGTGTTTTTGCATCGGTTAGCGAAATGATCCTTGATATGAGTGCATCCGAAGATTGAGCGGCGTAACGAGGCGCAGCAATATTCTTGATCAACCAGGGTGACGCACCCACCAGGGCAAACATCAAAGCAAGCAAAATGCCGCGAAGAACAGAAGGTGATCTTTTTGCCGCGCTGAAGGGTTCAGCTTGAACACCAAATACAATCTCGTTCTTAGCGCCGAATAACACTACAACTTGAGTCAAGATCTCGGCAAAGCCCACGCCAAAATAGAAATACGAAATCCAATCGGCTGGGAAATCGTAGCGCCAACCCGAAAAGCGGCTGATGGCCGTGGCAGCGGCATAGCCAATGCTGAACGCGAACGGTAATAATCCCAGCCATCGCCAGCGCTTCCATGCCGCGCCAACTCCAAAGGAAATCACGGCAAGATATAGGAGCAGCAGCGCCGCGTTATACCAGGCTACATGTCCATCCCAGTTCATCCAATATAAATTAATCGGGGCAAAAATCCCATTGTAAGGTTCGATCATGGGTAACGCCAGCAGCCCATTCACTTGTGTTGCAAGGAAATGGTTGGCAATGAATCCAAATACAAACCGGGGATCCTTGAGCGCAAATTCGATCAGTAATTGAGCGAGTCCTTTGTTTTCAAGATCGACATTCTGGAGATCGAGGTTTCCTGAATAAGCGTACTGGCTGGCAATGACCCGGTATTGGAAATCGGCATCGAAGGCAAATTTTCCCGTCAGCAGGTAATTATGAAAAAGCCAAGGGAAGACTGTTATGACCAATCCAAGCATAAAGAATGCCGTCAGAACATAAAAGGATCTGTTCCGCCAGCCGAAGATGAGTAGGGCGAAGAGAACAATAAACGGCAATACCAGCATGGATTGTGTCCGCAGCAGCAGCAGCAGACCAAACGTTCCACCTGCGACGAATGCGCTGGGTCTATCCCTGCGTTCAAACCAGCGAAACGTGAACAGGCAGGCAATCAAGAGCAGAAGAAGTGTTGGCAGATCCACAAGGATCATCTTGGTATTCGTCACACGCGTTGCGGAGGAGATCAACAGGCTCGTCAATTCTCGAAAGATAAAGAATAACGCAATCGTGACTCCGGCCGTTCTGCTGTGCAATTTCCTCCCCAGGTAATACAACACGACCGGGATAAATGCCAAGGCCAGTGTCTGTCCAGCAATAATGCGAGAATAATCCTGCCCGAACAGGAGATGCAATATTGTTAGAAAAAAAATGTAAAGTGGACGTGTGGGAATCACGCCCTGATAAGGATGCCCGATCAATACGCTTTGCGCCATCTCATCGTAGTACATTGAATCTGAATATGGGAACGGACTCTGAATAGGTCGGGCAAAAGGCATGTAAAAGCTATTCTGCAAAACGGTCACCGGAACACTTAAACAGAGAATTACCATTAAGGCGTAGACAAAAATCGGCAGGGCCTTGTCCAGCGTCCGGGAGGATGCATGCAGTCCGACATACAAAACGATCGATCCTCCAAATAGCGCAAGTGCGAACTGCCACCCCATGAGAGGGACACCGGGTTCACCCCAATAGGCAGGGTCATACGTAACTCCAAGGCGCGTGACCGAAACCAGGGCAAAGACACAGAGCAATGAGAGAAAAGTGATAAGTGCGAGCGCGTAAATGGACTTGCGTGAGGCAAGCTCCTGTGGATGGATACCGTTGTAAAAATATAGAAGATACAGGAATGATTGAAAACAAAGGACGAGGAAATACCACAACAATGGGCTAAGACGTTGGTAGATGGATAGGAAGCGGTCCGGGTCAAGGTAGCGCAGAAGGAACAGGGACAGGCCAAACGTCAAGGAAAGGATCGCCAGCGAAATGATGATGGCCGGGCGCGCCAGTTCCTCCAGCCGATCCGGGAAGCGCAGTCCTGCAT
>JBGPNQ010000043.1:0-22275 GCA_041487615.1 Anaerolineae bacterium | reverse complement strand
TGAAAAATCCATGCGCTGGAATCAAAGTGGTGTTGCCTTCTCACGCCCGATCCGCTGGTATGTAGCAATGTTCGGCGACATGGTTATCCCATTTGATTATGCGGATGTGGTTTCAGGAAATATCTCGCGCGGACTTCGTCCCTATGACTCTCCCGAAATCAAAATTCCCTCTGCCGGCGTGTATTTTGACGTGATCCGCGAATCGGGAATCGTGCTCGATAAGGAAGAACGCAAAGCATCCATTGTTGAACAAGCCAAACAGGCCGCATCACTGGTCGGTGGGGAGGCGATCATCGAAGAAGGCTTGTTGAATGAGGTAACGAATCTCATCGAGATGCCCACCGCAGTCATGGGTGGCTTCGATAAAGAATATTTGACATTACCGGGCGATGTGTTGATCTCGGTGATGAAGAAACATCAGCGGTATTTTCCAGTCTCCAGTCTCCAATCTCGTAATCTCCTGCCTCACTTCATTGCCATTAGAAATGGCGACGATATTCATATCGATACCGTCCGCGAAGGGAATGAACACGTTCTCGGCGCGCGCTTTGCGGACGCGAACTTCTTCGTGCGTGAAGATGTAAAACATCCACTTGAATATTATCGCTCACAACTTTCCGGGCTTACTTTTCATACAAAACTAGGTTCCATGCTCGATAAATCCGAGCGCATCGCGAAACTGGTCAATGACTTGATCCCAATGTTGAAACTCGAAAACGACGATGCGATCTTCACCCGTCGCGCCGCACATCTCATGAAAGCGGATCTGGTCACGCAAATGGTCACCGAGATGACATCGCTTCAAGGAATCATCGGACGTGAATATGCATTGCGAAGCGGGGAGCAGAAAGATGTTGCGATTGCCATTGGCGAGCAGTACCAAACCGTACCGGGGACCAAAGTTGGGCTTGCTGTCGCACTGGCAGATAGACTTGATTCGCTGGTCGGTCTCTTCGCCGCGGGGCTGGCTCCCACAGGCGCGAAGGATCCGTTTGGGTTGCGCCGTGCCGCGATCGGGATTGTCCAGCCGTTGATCGAACACAACGTTGACTTTGATGTAGCGGTCGCTGTAAAGAAATCCGCGAAGACACAGCCAATTGAAGTCAAAGAGGATGTGCAGAATCAGATCCTTGATTTCCTCACCGGGCGTCTAAAGATTGTGTTGAATGAAGCCGGTTATAAATATGATGTAGTTGACGCTGTGCTTGCGGAGCAATCCGCGGATCCGGCCGCGTCCGCTCGTGCGGTGAAACAGCTGCAAGCCTGGGTCGGACGCGGAGATTGGTCCACGATCCTGGCTGGTTATGCTCGTTGTGTCCGCATCACGCGCGATCAGAAGGAAACTTTCAAGGTCAAAGAAAAACCCCTGCGCGAAGTGGAGGAGCGTACACTGTACGAGGTATTCAATCTCCAATCTACAGATTTCAACGGCGACGTGGACGCATTCCTGAAGGTTGTGGTAAAGCTTATCCCGTCCATCAACTCCTTCTTCGAAAAGGTCCTGGTCATGGCTGAGGAAAAAGATGTGCGCGAAAATCGTCTCGGATTGTTGCAGAGGATCGCCAGCCTGGCAAATGGGGCGGCAGATCTAAGTAAACTCGAAGGTTTCTAACCAAAAGCGGCTCATTCGAGCCGCTTTTTGATTAAGGGGAAATGAGTGTTGATTGTAAATTCGGACACGAATTGGTATAATTTTACTAGGTCGAGAGGCGGGAAAATCTGACTCTGGCTGTTCAATTCACCATCCAATGGCTTTCTTCGTTTTGAGAAAGTCCATTTCCATCAAGGCAAACATGTTCATAAGGAGAAGATGCCATGTCCAGAATTACTCGTATTGCTCTCGCGGCGTTCATAAGCCTGGCGGTGATTATTGGGATCTATACCAGTGTGGAAGGTGCGTCGCTCAACTCCCGGCAGGCTAGGATCGGGACACATATGGTCACCAGCTCGAAGCTGATCAATCTGGATCGTTTCCGATCGCCTGAGACGGCACCTGCCGCCCTTCAATCCCAATACCAACCGGGCAAGGGTCACGGATGCGATTCCGATTACGCGACAAATCCGGATGATTAGGTTTCCATTCGATGCCGCGGGTAGTCCATTGGACTACCCTTTTTGTTTTAATCCCGTCTGTTGCATCGGCCCGCTCTCAGAAATCCTGGAACCGCATTTACAGATGTCCACGCAACTATGCAGTGTTATAATGCGCTTGTTCGGTTAGGCCCTTTAATAGTAGAGTGACGGCCTGCTCGAACTGGCGGCCGATTTCCCCCATTCATAGGTTCATTGCAGAATCGTTGTACTCCCAAAAACCTTTGGGATATTTTGCGTTACCGTGTAACATTCTATAAGGTAGTTCGTTAGTAGAGGTGTAGCAGAATGGATTTGCCAGGTGTCAAGAGATCCAGGATGCCTCTGGCAGATGAGACTCAACTCGTGCGGCAAGCCAAAGCCGGTGACTCAGATGCCTTTGGAAAATTATATGATGCCTATATAGAGCGTATCTATCGCTTTATCTATTTTCGTGTGGAAGATCAGCAAACTGCTGAGGATATTACTTCCCGGGTTTTTCTGAAGGCCTGGGAGCATCTGGGCAGGTTTCACATCGGTGGGACGCCCTTCCTTGCGTGGCTGTATACGATCGCACATAACGCTGTGATCGACCACTACCGTACGCGCAAGGTAACCGCCGCGCTGGATGACGTGCGCCTCTCGGATCCAGGCCACGCCGAGGCCGTGGAAAACGGGATTGACTTCTCCGCGGAAATGAAGTCGATCAAGACTGCATTGTTGACCTTAACCGATGACCAGCGCCAGGTTTTGACATTGAAGTTTATGGGCCAGATGTCGAATGAGGAAATCGCCCGGCATCTGGGAAAACGTGAAGGTGCGATTCGAGCATTACAGATGAGAGGCTTAAAAGCCCTCGCCAAACGATTGGCAGAAAAGATAAACCTATGAACGACTTTGACGATGTCCTTCAGCAGTGTCTCGACAATATAGCCAGCGACGATTCCACCCCGGAACAATGCCTGGCGCGTTATCCTCAATATTCGTCCCAACTGCAACCCTACTTGCTCGCAGCATGGCAATTGAAGTATGGCCGGGAGGTCACGCCTTCTCCCTTCTTCAAGGCTCGTTTGCGCGCTGACCTCACACAAAAGATTCGGTCGAGTCCGCGTCCGGCCCGAGGGCTGCCCCTGTTCTTCTCGCGCATGGCCTTGAACGTTACCGTGCTGGTTGTGGCCGTTGTGCTGGTAAGTACTGCCTTTGCACAGGCCGCGTTGCCGGGAGAGGCACTCTATAATTGGAAGCTGGCGAGCGAGGGTGTTTGGCAGACCGTTACAATAGATCCTGTGGGTACAGAGCTTAGGATTTCAAATCGCCGTATTAATGAATATGTGGCGGTTTCGAAGGATGAGACGCGCCGGGCACGCGTCCTGAATGGATATCATACGCTACTGGTGCGCTTCGCAACCGATAAGGATCCGGCTGAACAGGCGCGCATATTCCTCGTGTTGAAAACACATCAGGAGTCGCTAAAGAAGGCGGGACTCTCGATCCCTGAATTGGACAATTATGTTTCAAGAGGGGCCAGCGAGACGAGACCGACACCTCAGCCTTAAGCCTATCATTAGGAATCCATCAGTATTCCGTTATCTTCATAACGTATCCCTGCACTACTCGTTTGAATAAACACAACTTCCGGCGAATGAAACTGAGTTCCCGGGAAGCGTAAGGAGGTAGCTGTGAGACGAGTAGGCAGTTTGATATTTGCAGTCATTGTGCTGCTGGCTCTGGTGATTGCTCTGGATCCTCATGCCCGCGCAAAAGCAGAAGCTGCCGTGCGGGATCTCCAGCCAATCCTAAGAAAATGGGAGGATGTTATGAAGGTCCCAACCGTTGGCCAGGCTGATCGAACGCCCGTGCCCGCGACCCGGCCGGTGCCAACGCCCAGCGTGCAGGATGGAGCTGACAAAAATTCCAGCGGCAAGCCAATCATCGTCATTAACTGGGATGCGTTGGGAGATGCCCTGCGGAGGATTTGGGAAAACCTCAATTCAAAGATTAACACGATCATCAAAAACAACCCATAGGAAGAACAGTGTTACGCTGAAACATCCCAATCGAGTTGTGATCCTCTCCTTTTGAGAGGATGCTCGTTCCTGTATTCACCAGACGGGGCAGTGAAAACTGCCCCGTTATTCTTGTTCCATTCTGTCTGGAAGCGTGGATAGTTATGTCGGCTTACCTACTGAGTTCAGTCAGTTCGTGCCGTGAGAACTTTGATTTTTTTCTCTGAGAACTCTGTGATCTCTGTGGCTAAAAGGTCCTGGCTGCCCCGGCTTGGCCATTTCCTGCTTTGCGGGACATTTGCCAAATTGCCAATCCTGCCTATAATTCAATCACCTTATGTCCACCATTGATGAGATCAAATCCCGCATCGACATTGTTGACCTTGTATCAGAGGCAGGCGTCAAACTGCGCCATGCAGGCAAAAACTACACGGGCTTTTGTCCGTTCCACGATAATAAGAAGACACCCGCTTTTGTTGTTTGGCCGGAATCGGGGACGTGGCGTTGTTTCGGTCAATGCAATGAGGGTGGTGATATTTTCAAGTTCGTAATGAAGCGCGAGAACCTCGATTTCAAGGAGGCGCTCGACAAACTTGCTGCGCGGGCGGGTGTTGAAGTTCCCACCTTTACGAAGGAGACTCCCGGACAGAAAGAGGAACACGAACATCTTCGCAAGTTGCTTGAGGATGCCCTGATTTTTTACCGCCGCCATCTCCTTGAGAATGCGGATGTCCTCAACTATCTGCGTGACAAACGGGGTCTCACAGACGCGTCCATCGAGACGTTCGGTCTGGGCTATGCACCCCGGTCTTGGGATTCGGCTCTGACGTATTTCACCGGACGCGGCTACAACGAACGCGACCTGCTCGATGCCGGGCTTATCTCCGAGCGCGAGAGCGGCGGCTTTTATGACCGCTTCCGTCATCGCATTATGATTCCCATCCGTGATGCAACCCGCCGCATGACCGGTTTCGGTGCCCGTGTCGTTGACCCGGATGATATCCCCAAGTTTCTAAATTCTCCTGACACAGTGCTTTTTACCAAAGGTCATCTTCTCTATGGGTTGGACCGGGCACATAAAGCCATTCGTTCCGCGGACCAGGCAGTGATCGTCGAGGGCTATCTCGATGTCATCGCGTTGCATCAGGCGGGGTATGAAAACGTTGTCTCGCCAATGGGTACGGCGCTGACCGAAGATCAGATGCGCCTGCTCAAAAAGTTTACACGGAGAATTGTCCTCGCCCTCGACCCAGATACTGCCGGTCAAAAAGCGATCCTGCGTGGCCTGGATGTGGCACGCGCGGCAATGGATCGTACCGGTGAATTTGACTTTGATGCGCGCGGTTTGTTGCGCAACGAAGCGCGCTTGCAGGCAGACCTGCGAGTCGCGGCGCTGCCGGATGGCCTGGATCCGGATGAGATTGTCGGGCGCAATCGGGATGAATGGGCGCATTTGATCGAAAATGCGAAACCCATCGTCACGCATGTGATGGAGACTCTGGCGGTGGGGCAGAACGTGAATGACCCCAAGGTAAAGAATCAGATCGCCGCGCAGGTTCTGCCTCTGATCGAAGATCTCCCCAACCCGCTGGAACGTGACACGTATCGCCAGCAGCTCGCGCGAATGTTGCGCGTGGATGAAAGCGCATTAGCCGCCACCCAAACCGAGTCCCCACGCGTGAAGCGGGCGAAGCAAATGCAAAGCGCACAAAAGCAGGTCCTGTCGCCGCAGAAAACCGCCGTGACGGTTTCATCCAGCAAAGCGGTGGAGGCGTACGTCGTCGCCGTATTATTCAGACGGCCGGAGCTGCTCTATCGCCTGGACCGGCTGCTGCAGCAGTCTGGATTGGTAGCGTTGGCCGCAAGTGACTTCGAATACACAGATCACCAGATGATGTTCCGATTAATTCGCGAGTCGCTGGAGCAGGATAAAACGGAGCATCACGATTTTGTGATTGGAGCGATGCCTGAGTCGCTACAGGGACTTTCCCGGGAATTGATCGCACAGACAGAGAAGCTTGAGCGTTTGGACGAAAAATTGCTGGAGGAGTTGGTGCGTGGCATCATCAAGTTGCGGCGCGTCGCGGCCGGTGAAAACCTGAACCAGCTGCGCTTTTTGCAGGAGGAGGCTCATCAATCAGGTGATTTGCGCGCATCTCCCTATCAGGATCTGGTGTTACAAAATACGAGGCTGATAAGGGATTTGGATCAGGCTTCGCGGAAGATGTATTTGAAACGGCTTGAATGATCCTGCAGACGTAACAATTTATGAGTACGGGCGTCTGGTATAGAAAGGGATTATGACACTGAAAAAAGATTCAACCCCACCACTAAGAGTAACTCATACGAATGGAACGGAGCAGGATCCTTTGGACGCGCCAGAGGGCGAATTTGAAGAGGTGGACCTCCTTCAAGATGCCGCGGCCGACGATGTTACCAAATTCCCCGAAATGGCGTTGATGGATGAGGTGGGCGAACCTGATGTAAATATGCTCATTCAGGATGAAGAAGAGCTTTTTAGTGACGATATTATTGACTTGAAGAATCCGGAGGTTGCCGCCGAGCTATCCGAAGACCCGGTGCGGCTGTATCTGCGCGAGATCGGTCAGGTGAAGTTGTTGGATTCGGATAGTGAGTTCCGCCTGGCAACCATGATCGAAGCCAACCGCCTCATTATCACGTATCGCCGTCGTCCGTTGCGCAAAAATCTTACAGCGGCCTGTGCTGTCTATCATGCCCTCCTGTCCGACGTGACCACCTCCTGGGAACGCCTGCTCGAGGATGCAGAACGACTTCATCATGAACCACCCGATTTGGGTCTCATCCTTTCCGAGTCACAAGCTTTGCATGCCGGCTGGGAATCCGAGCAACCCTCGTACCTGCGCGCATTTCTGGATAACGGGATGTGGGGAACGGACGAGCTTTGGAACGAGATCGCCAGGAAGGCCTACAGCGTCTTCCTAAGTCTTTACCTGCTTCCGTTAAGTTATGCGGGATGGCTGCTGGAACATATCAACCAGACCCACCACTTTCCGAATGTTAAAACCCTCTATCGCAATCTTTCCTCGGATGAAGAACTGCTTACCGAACTGAACGCGGCTCAATTCCGTGCCGTGGATGCGAACCACTCGATCATTAACGCCAACCTGCGCCTGGTCGTCAGTGTTGCCAAGCGTTATTTGGGACGCGGCATTAACTTCCTTGACCTGATCCAGGAAGGGAACATGGGACTGTTGCGTGCGGTCGGCAAGTTCGACCCGCGCCGCGGCTTCAAGTTCAGTACATATGCTACGTGGTGGATCCGGCAATCGATTAACCGTTCCATCGCAGAGCAGGCGCGCACGATTCGAATCCCGGTGCACTTGTTCGAGTCGATCACGCGCATCCTCCGCACGCAGAGAACATTAACTCAGCAATATGGGCGTGATCCCACCACCGAGGAACTGGCCCTTGAAGTTGGATATCTTCCCGCATCAGATGTACAAGCCATTCTGCGCGCACATTCGGAGGAGAAACCACTCCCTCCGCATTTGCAGCATAGACTTGATATTGCCACTCAAAAAATAGACCGCGTCCTCCGTTCTGCCGAGGAACCCGTCTCGATCGATGGTCCAGTGGGGGATGAGGAATCCAGTTCACTGGGAGACTTCATCGAAGACGAAGACGCGCTTTCCCCCATGGACGCGGCCGCACGCCAGATGCTGCGTGAGCAGGTGCAGAGCGCGCTCACGTCCCTTTCAGACCGCGAACGCGAAGTGCTGGAACTGCGTTTTGGTCTGAAAGATGGCAAGGACCACACGCTCGAAGAGGTCAGCCGCTTCTTTGAAGTGACTCGCGAACGTATCCGTCAGATCGAAGCGAAGGCGTTGAGGAAGTTACGGCATCCCTCAAGAAGCAGACAGTTGCGAGATTATTTGGGATGATTTCTTGCCGGGACGACCAGCTGGTCGCCCCGGCATTTTATGGGGGTGTTCCAATCTGACTAATATCATCAATTTTGTGAAAAGTGGCACTTTCTCTAGCCCGTACAAGTTGGTTATGTTATACTACGCCGAATACGTGCCAAGAAGCACAAATACCGTCCATTTTGGGCGTTTTCCCGAAAAACATACCTGCACTCACCGTCACCCCGGCGGATGCCGGGGCAGGTGTGCGGTGTCGGGACTATGTGAGGTGTCTAAATGCTCGAGTATGTTGCTATCGCGTTAATGATCGTTCTCGCGACATTGGTGGCATTGATCGCGATCGGCTTGGGGACATTATTTGGACCAAGAAAACAATCAGAAGCGAAATCCATGCCTTATGAGTCGGGCATGACTCCCTATGGCGAAGGGACGCGGCGTATGCCGGTCCGCTTCTATCTCATTGCCGTGTTATTCATCCTGTTTGACATAGAAGTGGTGTTCTTCCTGCCGTGGGCGATCACGTTCCGGGAACTCAAGATATTTGGCCTGGTCGAAATGATCATCTTTATTGTCATCTTACTGGTTGGATATGTGTACGCCTGGAAGAAAGGAGCGTTGGAATGGGAGTAGAACAAAAACTCGGCGATATGGGCATCGTGACGACCAAGTTGGAGGAATTGGTTAACTGGTCGCGTACGAATGCCATGTGGCCGATGCTGTTTGGTTTGGCCTGCTGCGCCATCGAGATGATGGCAGCGCAGGCAGCGCACTATGATATGAGCCGCTTCGGTATGGAACTGATGCGTGCCAGCCCGCGCCAATCCGATTTGATGATCGTGGCGGGACGCGTTTCACGCAAGATGGCACCTGTGCTGCGCCGTTTGTATGACCAGATGCCCGAGCCGAAGTGGGTGATCGCAATGGGTGATTGTGCTTCGTGTGGTGGTGTCTTCAATAACTACGCAATCCTGCAGGGTGTGGATGAAGTTGTCCCTGTGGATGTGTTTGTGGCGGGATGCCCGCCGCGCCCCGAAGCCTTGATCCACGGCGTGGTGACATTGTACGAAAAAGTGAAGGGCGACAAATTCAAGGATGTGGTAAACGAATAACATCATAGCGAGGAACTCGCCACAGTCCCCTAATGGGGATCATAAAGAACACAGAGTCCTCAGAGTTTTTCTCAGAGTCTCGGTGACCCCAGTGGCAAAAAGGTGATGGTGAATGGACAAGAAACTGGAAAATATTGTTCAGGCTTTGCAGGAAAAATTTGGCACTTCGATCGAGGAATATAGCGACGAAGTGCATGTGTTTGTGAATCCCGAATATATCGTCGAAGCGTTGAGATTGCTGCGCGATAAATATGATTTTGAATTGCTCTCTGCCATGACCGCCTCGGATTATTGGCCGCAGCAATCACCGCGCTTCCATGTCATTTATCAGTTAACTTCGCTGGCGAAGAATCTGTCGGTGCAGTTGAGAGTGCCGGTGGATGGTGCAGACCCGAAGATCCCGACTGCGACCGGTGTGTATGAAGTCGCCAATTGGCGCGAGCGCGAACTCCTCGATATGTTCGGAATCGTACCCGAAGGTCATCCTGATCCGCGCAAGCTTTTGCTGCCTGAAGATTCGGATATGCATCCGCTTCGCAAAGATACACCGCTTGGCTATGAAGAGCCGCAGTTTACTTTTAACATTGATGATATTGATTTGCGGAAACCGTACGCAAAGGAATAAGCATGTCTCAACTTGAAGAAGTCAGCATAGATCAATATAAACATCTGGTTTCAGAGCGCGCGCTGACAGGCGAGACCATGTTGTTGAATATGGGACCGCAGCATCCGTCAACACACGGAGTTCTGCGACTGTTGCTCGAACTCGATGGCGAGACGATTGTCAATGCCATCCCTGATATCGGTTACCTCCACACGGGCATCGAGAAGAATATGGAAGCCAAGACGTACCTCAAAGCAGAAGTGATGAGCGACCGTCTGGATTACATGAACACAACGGGCAACAACCTTGCTTATTGCATGGCTGTCGAAAAGCTTGTCCAACTCGACGTGCCCGAACGTGCTCTTGCCATCCGTGTGATTCTCACTGAACTACAGCGTATCGCTTCACATCTGGTGTGGGTGGGAACTTTTGGTCTCGACCTCGCCGCGATGTCCATGTTCCTGTATGCCTTCCGCGAACGCGAGCAGATTTTGGATATTTTGGAGCTGTGCTCGGGTCAGCGCATGATGACCACCTACATCCGTCCAGGCGGTTTATGGCGCGATGTCCCCGTGGAATTTGAAGCCGCGGTGCGGGACTTCATCAAGATCTTTCCCAAACGCATTGACGAATACGAAGCCCTGTTGACAAAGAACCCGCTCTTCCTGGATCGATTGCTGGGCATCGGCAAACTGGACGCGGCGACCGCCCTCCAGCACGGTGTGACCGGCCCAACCCTGCGTGCCTCAGGTGTGAATTGGGACCTGCGCAAGGCGCGTCCATATATGGGCTACGAGCAATATGACTTCAACGTGCCCGTTGCCACAGAAGGCGATACCTATGCGCGATATATCGTCCGCGTGCAGGAATTCCGTGAATCGTTGAAGATCGTGGAACAGGCATTGAACAAATTGCCAATGGGTCCCGTGCACAGTGACAATCGCAAATTCGTCCCGCCGCCGCGTTCCGAACTGGGCGTCAGCATGGAGGCGTTGATCCATCACTTTAAGTTGTGGACCGAAGGCTTCCCCGCTCCAAAGGCATCGATCTATGCTGCTGTTGAATCGCCGCGCGGTGAACTGGGTGTGTATCTCGAAGGCGACGGTGGCCCCAAACCGCACCGCGTCCACTGGCGCACCCCGTCCTTTGATAATTTGACGGTCCTGCCCAAGATCGTAAAGGGACATCTGGTTGCCGATCTTGTCGCCATCCTGGCTTCCATTGATATCGTGCTCGGAGATATTGACCGATGAGCCTCGCCCAAAAGTATCCGAGAGAAGTAAAACAAATCCTTTCAAAATATCCGCCGGAGCACAAACGCTCGGCTGTCATGCCGTTGTTGTTTCTGGCGCAGCGTGAAGAAGGTTATCTCACCAAAGGCGCCATGCAGGATGTCGCAAAGATCGTTGACATCACCGAAACGGAAGTCGCCTCAATTGTGGGTTTTTACACGTTGTATCATGATGAAAAAGGCGGCAAGTATCGCATGCAGGTCTGCACGGACCTGCCCTGTGCGCTGCGCGGTGCGGATGAATTCATGAATAATTTGTGTGCGAATCTTGGCGTCAAGGTCGGTGAGACCACTGAAGATGGTTTTCTGACGCTCGAAGCTGTGACCTGTCTCGCCGCCTGTGACAAGGCGCCGATGTTCCAAACACAGGGACCTGACGGCATTAAATATCACGAGAACATGACCGTGGATCGCACCATGGAATTGATCTCAGTCCTCAAGAGATCTGGCAGGGAGGTGGCTTGATGGAACACATCCTCCTTCGCCATCGCGAAATCCCTGATATCAACAATTTGAGTGTTTATGAGAAGAACGGCGGCTTGGCCGCGTTCAGGAACGCGGTCACCACCATGACGCCGGCCCAGGTAACCGATGTTGTTAAGAACTCGGGCCTTCGCGGCCGCGGCGGCGCGGGTTTCCCGACCGGAATGAAGTGGTCATTCATTGATAACAAGAGCTGGCCTCATTACGTCGTTGCCAATGCAGACGAGTCCGAGCCCGGCACATTCAAGGATCGCGAGATCATGGAAGGCAATCCATTCCAGTTCCTGGAAGGGCTTGCAATTGCCTCTTATGCGGTCGGCGCGAATGCTGCCTATATTTATCTACGCGGTGAGTTCTGGGAGTTGGGTGCCTTTCTCGATGAGAAGATTACGGAAATGGAAAAGGAAGGTTTCCTCGGCGACAAACTGTTTGGCGGCGAATATTCTTTGCGTATATACACACATCTTGGAGCAGGTGCCTACATCTGCGGCGAAGAGACAGCCTTGCTTGAGTCGCTCGAAGGTAAACGTGGACAGCCGCGCGTTCGTCCGCCATTCCCGCCTTCGGTTGGCTTATATGGAAAGCCAACTGTCATTAATAATGTAGAGACATTCACCAATGTGCCGCCTATCCTTGCCAAGGGCGCGGATTGGTACAAGTCGATGGGCACGGCAGACAGCGCAGGCGTGAAGATCTTTTCACTTTCAGGTCGTGTACGCAAGCCGGGAAATTATGAATTGCCTTTTGGCACCACCTTCCGCGAATTGATATATACGTATGGCGCTGGCGTGCAGGACTCGCGTTCTGTCAAAGCGATCATGGCCGCGGGTGCCTCCTCTTCACTCATTCTTGTAGATGATGAAAAGATTCTCGATACAAAAATGGATTATGCAACTGTGCGCACCCTCGGCGCTGACCTCGGATCGGCTTCCGTGATCGTGATCGATGATACGGTCTCGATGGATTGGTTGATCAATAAGACTGTGCATTTCTTCAAACATGAATCCTGTGGCAAATGTACACCCTGCCGGGAAGGTACGTATTGGATGTCCAATATTTCTGCACGCATCCATCATGGTAAGGGAACGACGGCGGATGTGGAGCTCCTGCTCAATGTGGCAAAACAAATGCAGGGAAAGTGTTTGTGCGCACTGGGCGAATTTGCGACGATGGCGGTTGTCACCGGGATTGAACGCTTCCCACTCGATTTCAAAAAAGCTGTGAGCAAGGTTTAACGGAGAATTATGTCAAAACAGGTAACGCTCACAATTGACGGCATGCAGGTCACGGTCCCGGAAGGAACGGGTGTGCCTGAGGCCGCCAAGATGGCCGGCATCGATATCCCCGTCTTTTGTCATCATCCAAAACTTGAACCGGTTGGCATGTGCCGCATGTGTCTCGTTGAAATTGGCCGCCCTGTGCGCGATCGTGCAACGGGTCAGTTCGTGATGGAGAACGGTGCCCCGAAAATCCAGTTCCTGCCCAAGCTGGAGACGGCTTGTACGAATAAGGTCGAAGATGGCATGGTGGTGCTGACTCAAACGGCGAAGGCAAAGGAAGGGCAAAAGGGTACGGTTGAATTTTTACTCACTTCACATCCGCTTGATTGTCCGGTCTGTGACAAGGGCGGCGAGTGCCCGCTTCAAAACCTGACGATGGCCCATGGACCTGGCAAGAGCCGCTTCCTTTATGACGAAAAACTGCATCTTGGAAAACACGTACCGCTCGGCGATCTGATCTTCCTCGATCAGGAGCGCTGCATCCAGTGTGCGCGCTGCATTCGCTTTCAGGATGAGATCGTGGGCGACTCGGTCATCGGCTTCGATGACCGAGCACGCGGCACAAAGATTGTCACGTTCTCAGACCCTGGCTTTGATTCCATCTTCTCAGGCAACACCACCGACATCTGTCCCGTGGGCGCATTGACGACAGCCGACTTCCGTTTCGAAGCGCGTCCATGGGAGTTGATGTCACAGGCTTCGATCTGCACGCAGTGCCCGGTGGGATGCAACATCACGTTGAATACGCGGCGTGAAGCTCGCGCGGGCGGCGACATTGTAGTAAAGCGCATCATGCCGCGCCAGAATGAAGAAGTGAACGAGATCTGGATTTGTGATAAGGGTCGCTTTGCCCATCACTACACGGACAGCAAGAAGCGACTCACGAAGCCGCTCGTCCGCAAATCGGTAGCGACGAGCAGCCGCTCGTCCTTACAGCGCGCATCGTGGGATGCTGCGACCAAACTCGCCGCAGAAAACTTCGAGAAGGCAAAGAAGGATTTTGTTGTGCTGGCTTCAGGTAGGCTTTCCAATGAAGACCTGTTCAACCTGAAAACACTGACGGAACATTCCGACGGCACCGCTTATTTTTACTCACGCATGGGCGGCGGTGAACTGACCTCACTGGTCGGTGTCGGGGCGGACACGAATTTTGCACATATGGGCGCAAATACAACGATCGTGGTTGTCGCATCCGACCTGTATCAGGAAGCTCCGATCTGGTATCTGCGTGTCAAACAGGCAGCGGACCGCGGCGCGACCTTGATCGTGCTGAACCCGCGTGAGACGAAACTGGATCGCCATGCTTCCTATGTTGTCCGTTACGCGTATGGTGACGAAGTGAAGACCGTGCAGGATCTTGGAAAGAAGACCAGGATTGGCGACGCGTTCTTGAAAGCCGAGAATGCAGTCATCCTGTTCGGGAGTGATGGACTTGGAATTTCCGGTTCCGAGAGTTTGGCTTCTGCCTGTGCGAAGTTATTGCAGGAAACCGAACATGTCGGCAAACCAAACAATGGACTGATCGGCGTGTGGGAGCGGGCGAACGATCAGGGCGCCTGGGAAATCGGTTTCAATGTCGAAGAGGATCTGGCGAAGGCGCTCAAAGGCAAGACCGTATATATCGTCGGTGCAGACCCGGTTAGCGATGATCCGAAACTGGCGAAGGCTCTCGAAGAAGCGACGTTCGTTGCAGTGCAGGATGTGATGGAAACGGCTACAACCGAAATTGCCGATGTTGTCCTTCCAGCGCTGGCATTCACCGAACGCGAGGGTACACTCACGTCAGGTGAACGACGTGTCCAGCGCTTCTATCCTGCTGTTCCGGTAACGGGCGATGCAAAACCTGATTTCACCATTACATCTCAAATAGCCCGCCACATGGGAATTGTCCTTGAAGGGACATCCATTTCGGCGCTGTTCGATATTCTGGCTGACTCGGTCAAATCGTTCGAAGGGTTAAGTTACCTACAGCTCGCTGAAGTCAGGCCGCAGTGGCCCATCGTCGGGCGCGGTGACTTGTACTACGGCGGCACCACCTACGAGAACAAGCAGGGAATGGGTGTGCACTTGTCAGCTGCTGCCATACGCGGAGAAAAGGTGAACATACCGAAGGTCCACGCTTCGCGAGAAGCGGCCCCGCGTCCCAACGCAAAGGAAGGGCTCGCGGTCCCCATCACAAAACTGGATGACCGTGGCACGACCGTTATGATGTCTGCCAATCTCCTGCGCGATTGGATCGGTGGCCCAACGATTTCCCTGCATCCTGATGCCGCGAAAAGTCTGGGCGTGGAGGCCGGGCAGCTGGTTACGGTTAGTTTCAATGGTACGAGTGGCGATGCCGTTGTGCAACTGGATGATACGATCTCCGTCGGTGTTGCGCTGATCCCGCGCAGTATGGGGCTTGCCATTCGTGAGCCTGTGTCTGCAAAAGTGCGACCGCAGAGGTGAAATGATGTTATCGGATTGGACTCTCTGGCTCGAATGGGTTATCAAATCACTGGTGGTGATCTTCGCGTTGCTGACGGGCTTCGCGTATCTTACTTTATATGAACGACGGGCACTGGCGCGCATCCAGACGCGCATCGGACCAAACCGCGCCGGACCTCAGGGTCTGCTTCAACCGATTGCTGACGCAGTGAAGTTGATCTTCAAAGAAGAACTAACTCCCGCTAAAGCCGACCGAATCATGTTCTTCTGGGCCCCCATTGTCACGTTGGTGCCCTCGATCATCATCGCCGCGGTGATCCCGTGGGGCGAGTCATTCACTGCCTTTGGACGGAAGATCCCACTCTATGTAGCGGATATCAACGTCGGTGTGTTGTATCTGATGTCCATTGCTTCGATTGCGGTGTATGGCATTGTACTGGCAGGCTGGTCATCGAATAACAAATATGCGATGCTCGGTGGGCTGCGTTCCTCAGCACAGATGATCTCGTATGAACTTGCGCTGGGACTTTCCTTTGTCACCAGCATCATCCTGGCGAACTCGATGCGCCTGCTCGATATCGTCGAAGTGCAGAAACAGATGTGGTTTGTCGTGGTTCAGCCTGTGGGTGCCGTGATCTTCTGGATCGCAACTCTTGCAGAAGTGAACCGCGCTCCGTTCGATATGCCGGAAGCCGAGCAGGAATTAACCGCTGGTTATCACAGTGAATATTCAGGCATGAAGTTTGCGCTGTTCTTCATGGCGGAATACCAGAAGATGATCGTCATCTGTGCCATTGCCGCCACCTTGTACTTTGGTGGCTTCCGCGAGTTCTGGTTTTTGAAAGACACCATCTTCAGTGTGGATTATTCATGGAGACTCGGTTCATGGCCGATCACGAACTGGTTCCTTGGCCCGTTGTATCTTCTGCTAAAGGTGATTGCGCTGTTATTTGGCATGATCTGGGTGCGCGCCACCTGGCCTCGAATCCGTTATGACCGGCTGATGTCGTTCGGCTGGAAGGTGATGCTGCCATTGTCACTTGCGATCACATTCATTACCGCGGCCGGCATTCTGCTCTATGAAATGTACGATAACGTCTGGTATTACTGGGCGATCCCTGTGGTTTCGATCTTCGTGGGTCTGTTTACTGTTGTGATGATTTACCGCGAATTGAGGAGAAAAGCTTATGAGCGTGCTTGATCCCGTTGTTCAATTACTGAATGGTCTGTGGACCACGCTTAAGATGATGGCTGAAAGGCCCGTGACGATTCAATATCCCGAAGAGAAACGGGAGGTCCGTCCGCGCTTCCGTGGCCGTCATGTGCTGAAGCGCTATGAGAATGGTCTTGAAAAATGCATTGGATGTTCGCTCTGCGCGGCCGCCTGTCCCTCGGATGCGATCTTCGTGGAGGCCTCTGAGAACACAGACGAGAAACGCTTCTCCCCCGGAGAACGGTTTGCCTCCACCTACGAAATCAATATGCTGCGCTGCATCTACTGCGGGTATTGTGAAGATGCCTGCCCCACCGAAGCGATCGTGCTCGGCGACAACTATGAGCTCTCGTTCTATGATCGCCGTTCCGCCATCTATACCAAGGAAATGCTGCTGGAACCCGTCCCTGTGCAGGATATGACCACGCCACAAAAAGTTGAACCGAACAAGTTCACACGTTCTGTGCCGGAAATGAAAGATTCAACGGATTAGTAGAAAGGCAAATACGTAGACACGTAAACACGTACCTGTCTACTTGTTTACTTGTATACCTAATATACTATGACCCTCGACCTCATTCTCTTCCTCGTCCTTGCCCTCGTTGCTGTAGCCACTGCCATAGGCATGTTGCTCAGTCGCAACGCCATCTATTCGGCGTTGTTCCTCGTGCTAAACTTCGTCACGGTGGCCGTGTTCTACCTGCTGCTGGGCGCACCATTCATCGCCATGTCACAGGTTACTGTATACGCAGGTGCGATCATGGTGTTGTTCCTGTTCGTGATCATGTTGCTCGGCGCGGACGCCATTCCCAATAGACCGAATTGGCGAAGTTTTATCGTCCCCGTCCTGTTGGCTGTCATCCTCGCCGGGGAGGCTATCTATCTTCTTGTCACACGCGCCCGACCTGTCGGTGATGTCTTTCAACCAGAAGCAACTGCCAATGCCACAGCCAATCTTCGTGAATTGGGTCTGGTGCTTTTCAACCGCTATCTGCTCCCATTTGAAGTTACATCGATCCTGTTGCTGGTTGCGATGGTCGGAGCGATCGTGTTGATCCGAAAAGAGAAAAGGGTGCATTGATTCATGATCCCGATTAATTATTACATTATTCTTTCTGCAATATTGTTCAGTATTGGAGCCCTTGGCGTACTCATTCGCCGCAATGCTCTCATCATCTTCATGTCTGTGGAGTTGATGTTAAATTCAGCCAACCTGGCAATGGTCGCATTTAGCAGCGTGCTCAAAAGCTTCAGCGGACAGATCTTCGTCTTCTTCGTGATCGCGGTCGCCGCGGCGGAGGTTGCAGTCGGGCTTGCATTGATCGTGGAGATCTTCAAGTCCAAGCGCAGCATTGACGTGGACCAGATGAACAGTATGAAGGGATAAGATTCCATATTGTTGCTCGAGCAGACGGCGGTGCTCTTCCGCCGTCGTGTCGAGACCAACAGTTTGCAAGTGAAAACAGAATTTTCTTGAAATATGGTGGTCCCGATACGGGCTCTCGCTATCACTCGACCACCGATGGATAAATGAAATTATGCATCTAGCTGAATCACTAAACACAGGTTTTGCCTTCCTTGCCCCATGGCTGGTTTTTGCGCCTGTTCTGGGTTTGTTGATCAATCTCATCTTCGGCAGTCGATTGAACGAGACATGGGTTGGCACAATCGCAAGCCTTGCTTCAGGAGCAACATTCATCATTTCGTTGCTGCTGGCGTACACGCTATCTGCCAACGGCGGGGAAGTGATCCGCTGGAGACTTGCCGAGTGGATTCACATCGGCACATTGAACCTCGATTGGACGTTTCGCGTCGACTCGTTATCCACGACGATGATGCTGGTTGTCTCGGGCGTCGGGACTCTTATCCATATTTACGCGATCGGATATATGCATGAGGATGTCCGCTTCAAGCATGAGGAAGGGCGCTTCAGTCGCTTCTTTGTCTTCCTGAACCTGTTCATCGCCATGATGATGATCCTCGTCTCGGGCGACTCCTACCTGATGCTCTTTGTCGGTTGGGAAGGTGTGGGACTTTGCTCGTTCCTGCTCATCGGGTTCTGGTTCGAATTGGATACGCTTGGGCGACCCTCCTGGGCGAACTCGAATGCCGCGAAGAAAGCTTTTATTGTTAATCGTGTCGGTGATTTTGGTTTCCTGATCGCGGGCTTCCTGATATTCTGGAATCTGGGAAATAGTTTCCAATTTGATCACGTTTTCGAAGCCGCGAAAGCAGCGCCTGAGGGAATTATCGTTGCGATCACATTATTCATGCTGGTCGGTGTAGCAGGAAAATCGGCGCAGATTCCGCTCTACGTCTGGCTGCCGGACGCGATGGCGGGTCCAACGCCTGTCTCGGCGTTGATCCATGCTGCGACGATGGTGACCGCGGGTGTATACCTCGTCACTCGTTCAGCATCGCTTTATATGCTCGTGCCTCAGGCGCAATACATCGTCGCATTAACGGGGGCGATCACGGCACTTTTCGCCGCGACCATTGCCGTTGGCCAATATGACATCAAGAAAGTCCTGGCCTATTCGACGATCTCCCAGCTTGGCTTCATGGTTGCCGCGGTAGGAATGGGCGCCTTCGTGGCAGGGATGTTCCATCTCGTTACGCACGCGTTCTTCAAGGCATTGCTGTTCCTTTCGGCCGGTTCGGTCATTCTTGGCGTGGAGCGTGGGCACCATCACGCAGAACATGCACACGCTCATCAAACCGGAAAGCAAAAATTCAAAAAGGCTAAAAGGGAAGAGCATCACGAGAGTCACGCTGAACAGCATGGTGAAGTTTTCGACCCCGGTGACATGCGCAATATGGGCGGTCTTCGCAAGTCCATGCCGGTGACGTTCTGGCTTTATATGATCGGTACACTTGCTTTGGCCGGTATCTTCCCGTTTGCGGGTTTCTGGTCAAAGGATGAAATACTTGCAGATGCGTTCAAAGAAGGCTTTACTGTAATCTATTGGTTGTTAACGGCCGCCGCCTTCTTCACTGCCTTTTATATGGGACGCCAGATCTGGATGGTGTTTTTCGGTGAACCTCGCCATGAAGCTGCTGCGCATGCAGAGGAAAGTCCAGGGGTAATTACTATACCGTTGATGATATTAGCATTCTTATCCATCCTCGGCGGCGCGTTGAATCTGCCCGGAGTACATACCTTGACCGCCTGGCTGGAGCATACGATTGAAGTTCATGCGGGCGAGTTTGTATGGAATGTGGCGATTATCTCCACGGTCCTGGCTCTTCTTGGCATTTTCTTCTCGTGGTTGCTCTACGGACGCAATCCTCTCAAAGCTGGTCAACCCGATCCGTTGAAGAGCCCGTTGGGTTTCTTTTTCACAGGCATGGAACACAAATGGTTCGTGGATGAAATCTATCAGGCGATTATCATCACTCCGTTTACAAAGTTGTCCTATTTCCTGGCAGATGTGATCGACTGGCGCTTCTGGCATGACTGGTTCCACGAGACCGTCATCGCAGGGACGTACAACTGGCTGAGCAATATCGCTCTCAATCGCTATGCGGATCAGCAGGGCATCGACCGCTTCGCGAACGGCCTGGGCGAGGTCACGCAATGGTTATCGGCGACCGCGCGCAAGATCCAGAATGGATTCGTGCGCTCGTATGCGCTATCTGTATTGTTGGGTGTTGTTCTTATTCTTGGATATTTGATACTGAAATAATCTCCCTCATTCCCGGCCCTTCTCCCGCGGGGAGAATGGAGTCCCCTCTCCCTTTGGGAGAGGGCTAGGGTGAGGGCAAAGAGGATTGAATATGAATTTTTTCCTACAACCGCTAACTCTGTTGACCTTCTTCCCCCTGGTGGGTGTATTGGTCCTGCTCTTCATTCCCAGTGATCGAAAAAGTGTTTTGCGCTGGGTCACGCTGGGCACCACGCTGGTGACCTTTATCATCTCCCTCTTGATACTGTCAACATTTGACGCGTCCAACCCTGACCTGCAGTTGAAGGCGCAATACGACTGGATCACGGTGGCTGGATGGAATATCCAATATTATCTTGGTGTCGATGGACTCAGCATCCTGCTCGTTTTGCTCACCACGTTCCTGACGCCGATCTCCATCCTTTCGACCTGGACGGCTGTCGAGGACCGCGTCAAAGATTTCATGATCTTTTTCCTCCTGCTCGAACTGGGAATGATCGGTGTCTTCCTCGCCCAGGATCTTTTCCTATTCTACATCTTCTGGGAATTCACACTCGTGCCGATGTATTTCCTGATCGGCATCTGGGGCGGACCGCGCCGCATCTATGCCGCCATCAAGTTCTTCCTCTATACGATGGCTGGTTCCATCCTGATGCTGCTTGCGATTTTGTGGCTTGGCATCTACGGTGGAACGTTCTCTGTACCTGATTTGATCGCAAAGGGAAATATTCCTGCCAGCGTGCAGACGTGGCTGTTCCTCGCATTTACTGCTGCATTTGCGATCAAGGTCCCGATGTGGCCTTTGCATTCGTGGCTGCCTGATGCACATGTGGAAGCGCCAACTGCGGGTTCTGTCATCCTGGCAGGCGTGTTGTTGAAGATGGGTACCTATGGCTTCCTGCGTTTCAATATTCCGCTCTTCCCGCAGGCCGCGCTGCAGGCTGCCCCGTGGATGGCCCTCTTTGCGACGATCGGCATCATCTATGGAGCGGCAGTTTCCTATGCCCAGGCGGATGTAAAGAAGCTGGTTGCTTATTCCTCGGTCAGTCACCTTGGATTTGTCATGCTCGGTATGTTCGCCTTGAACTCACAGGGGGTTGCCGGATCGATCCTGCAAATGATCAATCACGGTCTGAGCACAGGAGCGTTGTTCCTCCTCGTCGGTATGATCTACGAACAGACACATACACGCGAGATCAAGGTCTACGGTGGGCTGTGGAAGATCACGCCGATTTTTGGGGCGATCATGCTCATTGTTTCCCTCTCTTCGATGGGCCTGCCAGGCCTGAACGGTTTCGTCGGTGAGTTCACGATTTTGCTCGGAGCCTTCGGTTCACAAGCCATCGGCAATGCCTGGTACGCTGCAATCTCGGCCCTCGGTGTGATCATGGCTGCTGTATATATCCTCTACATGTTCCAGAAAATGTTCCTCGGTCCACAGGGCGAGATCGTGGATGAAGTGAAAAAGCATGGACATGCCATCCGCGACCTCAACTGGCGCGAGATTGCGACTGTCGCTCCACTGCTGCTCTTCATCTTCTGGATCGGTCTGTATCCCAAGCCTTTCTTCGCCCTGATGGCTCCCTCCGTTGATAAGCTTGTTGCCGCGCTGCAGACTGCCGCGCTGGCGATGCACTAAACATCATGACACCTCAAGCTGACTTAACCCCGATCCTTCCGCTGACCATCCTCGTCCTTTGGGCGTGCGTGCTTTTGCTGATCGATCTTTACATCCCGAAGGATCGCAAAGGCATCACCGCAGCTCTTGCTGCGCTGGGGCTTGCGCTCACACTTGGGTTTACCCTTGCACAGATCGGTCAGGAAGCTTTGGCAAGCTTCAATGGCATGGTGATCCTCGACGGCTTCTCGGTCTTCGTCAATGCGCTTCTACTTGTCAGCGGCCTGCTTGGCATTGCCCTCTCCTTTGGCTATATCAAGCGCATGAACCTCGAGCGCGGCGAGTATTATACGCTTATGCTCTTCAGCATTTCAGGCATGATGTTGATGGCGCAGGCTGGCGACCTGATCGTGGTCTTTCTTGCCCTTGAATTACTTTCCATTCCTTTGTACGTACTCGCTGCCTTCGACCGTCCGAAAGTGGAATCAGAAGAAGCGGGACTCAAATACTTTTTGCTGGGCGCGTTCGCGACCGGATTTGTCGTCTACGGGACGGCGCTGGTCTTCGGTGCGACGGGCACCACATCCTTGAATGGGATCGTGAC
>JBGPNQ010000042.1:0-22379 GCA_041487615.1 Anaerolineae bacterium | reverse complement strand
GGTGAATACTGCACGGATATCTCACGTGTATTTCCCGCAAACGGTCACTTCAGCGAGCGGCAGGCACAGATATATCAGGTTGCCTATACCGCCAACCGGGCGGTCATGGCGCAGGTGCGTCCAGGTGTATTCTTTCCCCAGTTGAACCGCACCTGCCGTGAAGCATGCTTCGAAGGGCTCAAAGCTTTGGGTCTACTGGATGATCTTGCTGACATCCGCAACTATGTCTGGCATGGTGTAACACACCATGTCGGGCTGGATACCCATGATGTGGGCGGATATGAAGAGCCAATGGAAGAGAATATGGTGTTCGTAGTGGATGCAGGAATTTATGTCCGCGAGTGGGGCATTGGACTGCGAATTGAGGACAATGTGCTTGTGACAGCAGATGGATGCGAGAACCTCTCGGCAGCAATTCCGGCGACTATTGAAGAGATTGAGAGCCTAATGGCATACGGGCATGAGTAGCCGCGACTCTGTGGCAGGAACTCCGTTCTGCGGTTCGCCAAGTCCCTCCCTGCTGTTCAACTCCAGCCTAAACTGGGCATTGAATGACCTCAGGAGAAAAAGGCGCTTGCGCGCCGCCGCAGCAAGGGCTCGGGAATCGCCTTCGCATCCATCCTGCTCGCGCCAAGAAACGTGACGAAGCGCGCGAACCCGCGAGCCAATGCCTCCGCAAATGCTTCGTTCTTGCCGAGAGCCTTATTTTCCAACCACAAGCCCAGGATGACGAACGTGTTTGTCGTGCGGTCGAGTCTGCTATCGAATCGGCCGACGAACTGGTCGTTCCACAAGATTGGCAAGGTGTAGTAGCCGAACCGGCGCTGGTGCCCGGGCTTGTATACCTCCAACACGTAGTCGAAGCCAAATACAACTTTGGCGCGCCCGCGGGCGACGACTTGATCCCATGGGCCAAGGAAGATGACCTCTTCAGTTGTGGTTGTCTCCAACGGGGTCCACGCCTTCGGCACGCGTCCTGCGCTCAAATCGCCGAGCAGTTTCGCGTCGCTGGCGAGCGTGTAGTGCACCGCCTTCCAGCCTTCAACCTTGACTTCAATGATCTCGCCGCCAGCGAGCAAAGCCTCAGTGACCTGTTTATACGCTTTGCCATGTGGCAGTCCGCGTAGAAACGTATCCAACGCGCTCGGACGAGATAGACCGGAAAAGCTGATTTCCTTTTTGACTAAGTAGCGATCTGCCTCGTTTTCGTCACTTTCGCGAATTAGCTCGGCAGGCGCGACCGCTTCGGTAAGTGCGTAGACGCGCTCGAAATTCTCGCGGTGGTGGGTCATGACTTCGCCGGTGTACCACAAGTAATACAAAGCCAACGCACTGTCCTTGCGACCGCGATAATTTTCCGTTCGTTTCCGCGTTGACAAGTGGAAGTCTCGGTTTCTCACGGTGCCGCGCTCGCGCAAGAGGGCACGCATTTCGACAATCGCAGCCGCGTGATCGCGAGCCATCCGGGGCATTCGAGACCAACGCTGCTCACCGTCGCGCTCGCGGCGCATGACCACCCGCCAGTGCGGCAATTCGTCCATCGGCCGGACGGCCAGCCAGCCACCCCAATCAAAGAACTTGCGCTTCTTATAAGTCGCATCTTCCCACATTCCCGGCGTGTAATCGAGCACGCGGCCGTATAGCTTGATGTCATGGCTGCGAGCGACGATTTGCAACGGGTCGAGCTGCAAGTACTCCATGGCGCGCATGGCTTGCTCCGTGCCTTTGAGGCCGCGCCAGCGCCGCCCAGGCCATAGGCCCTGCTTGCCGAGGATGAAGCGACGAGCTATTTCGAGGTCAACGGTCAGCATGGCTGTTGATCGTTAAGAACGTGTGACACATAACGGCATTTATGGATTGTCATAGACATAGAAAATGTAATCTTGGGAGGTTGTATGCACTCCCAGATCATTTAGCACCCTGAGAAGTTGTGCGCGATGATCGGTGCCGTGATTAACCACATGTAGCAAGACCTGCCACACGATGAGGTTTTTGTCATCTTCCGGCTCTTCGATCGGTCTGTCGAACAACATTTCGTCCCGCAATTCCGCAAGATAATCGCGCATACTTTGCTCAACGCTGTCCCAATGGGCGCGAATGATTTTCCGATCGTCGAGGTGGGAAGGAGGAACCGGTTCCGATAGTTCGACACCCCGCAGTTCGCTGAACCATGTCTCATCACAACCTATGAGATGGACGATCTGATCTCGAACGGACCCATGAGAGTAATCCACATGTTGCGTGAACTGTTCGAGGGACAGCGGGGTGACATATTCCCATATCTTGCGATTTTCAGTGAAGTGATAGTTGTAGAAATGTCGAAAGGCATTTGCATTCATATCGTAACTGACTCCTCTGTATGCTACCAAAAGCGCTATAGTACAAATGTTCCAATAAACCCAAAGTATATGCGATTCATCCGATGTGTCAATGTGGGCAAAGATGGCCAATGACTTGGATGAAAAACGATACGAGCCAATACTAAAATTCAAGGAAAGGATGAAGAGTTAACCAAAATACATGTCATAATTGGACATAATCACGAGTGACCCGGCCCCGCCGTGAGCAACACTTCGTGGCGTGCACCCCGAACCCGGGCGATGAGAACATGGATGAGGAGCGACTTATGCTTGGTTTGCTTTATGCACTGATCACAGTATTCGGATGGGGAACGTGGCTTGCGCCTTCGCAAAAGGTCACTTTCCCCAATCAGCAAATCAGAAATCTGTACGTGGTGGCAACCAATCTTGGAATTGCAACGGCGGTTGCATTATTGCAGGGCAGTGTCTGGGAACTGACCGCCGCGACGTTTTGGTTGACGTTTCTGGGTGGCGTGATTTGGGCAGTCGGCGGCTTATCTGCCTTCACCGGCACGAACAAGCTGGGCATGGCAAAAGCATTCGGCATCTGGGCGCCACTCAACATCATTGTCAGTCTGATCTGGGGTGCGGTCTTGTTTCATGAATTTGTCAATCTGAGCGCCGGGACAATTCTCCTGTTGGTCGCTGCAATCCTAACGATTCTGGCCGGGGTCCTGCTGATTATTTTCGCGAAAGGTGCTGACGAAGTTGGGCAGGAGCAACGCGCATTTCGGCTCGGTCTTGCCGGAGCGGTTGGAGCAGGCATCCTTTGGGGCAGCTATTTCATTCCAGTAAAATATTCTGGCGTATCAGCATGGGCCGGGGCGTTTCCTATGGCGATTGGCATGGCCGTCGGAGGACTGATTCTGGCCCTGCTGTCGCGTCAACCATGGAAGTTGACGGCGTCCGGCGATTATGTTCGCGTTTGTTTGACCGGCGCGCTATGGAGTGTCGGCAATTATGGCATGCTGCTGCTCGTCGGAACAATAGGCGCAGGCAAAGGATTCACCGTCGCCCAGATTTCAGTCGTCGTCAGTGCGCTCATCGGCATTTATTGGCTGCATGAACCAGGCCCCCAAACCCGCGCCGCAGGATTGACTTTCATTGGCTGTGTCCTGGCATCTATTGGTGGGGTTGTGCTTGGCAATCTTAAGTAAAGGCTGCCAATCTCAATTGTGAACGAAGTAGCGCGATCCGCTGCAATCACTGAAACGAGTCCGTATGATACATCCTCAACCTCATGGCTTTCTCGCGGACCCGCCCACGCGCCGCTATCCCGGGTGGGAAGTCCCGCTCGGGGACATGGACGCAAACTGTTGTGGCGATTCCTGGCACAATGGCTAATAATTCTACCGAAGGAGACCTGAGTTGAAAAAACTTCTCAAGAACAAAGTTGCTGTTGTTGCGGGGGCTACGCGCGGTGCGGGGCGCGGTATTGCTGTGGAATTGGGAGCAGCTGGAGCTATTGTTTATTGCACCGGGCGCAGTATTAAAGGCAAAACTTCTGGTCGCCCTGAAACGATTAATGAAACCGCAGATATGGTGACAAAGGCTGGCGGAAAAGGAATCGCCATCCAGGTTGACCACACGCAATCAGACCAGGTCCAGGAATTATTTCAACAAATTTCAGGCGAGCATAACGGCCGTATCGATCTATTGGTCAATGACATCTGGGGCGGAGACGAACTTACTGAATGGAATGTCCCTTATTGGGAACATTCGTTGGACGCAGGGTTACAAATGCTTGAACGAGCCATACATACGCACATTATCACGAGCCATTATGCGACTTCTTTGTTGCTAAAATCAAAATCTGGAATCATTTTTGAAATCACAGACGGAAAAACGTACGACTATCGTGGAACTTTTTTTTATGATCTGGTTAAAGTTTCCGTAATGAGAATGGCGTACTCAATGGCGAAGGATTTACGTCCGCACAATGTTGCTGCAGTAGCTGTAACTCCAGGATTCCTTCGTTCTGAGGCAATGCTGGATCATTTTGGCGTCACCGAAAAAAAATGGCGTGACGGGATCAAAGGAGATAAGTATTTTGCATTTTCAGAAACACCGCATTACATTGGGCGCGCTATTGTAGCACTGGCGACTGACCCCAAAATCATGGACAAATCAGGAAAAACAGTTGCAACATGGGATTTGTCAGAGGAGTATGGCTTTGTCGATATGGATGGCAGCCAACCTCATTGGCAGCGAAATTATGAAGCAGAAATTGCGAGGAAATAAGGTGTCTTGCCCAAGAACTGCCAAAGCAGCGTTGGGCAGCCGGATGAGGAAATAACCTGGAAATGCAGATGGAAAATTGGCGAGGTGACCCCATTGGATAAAGGACAAACAAACCGCCTGCTGGGATATCCGCCTGACGCTCGTCTACTGATCATCAACGCTGATGATTTCGGGATGTGTCATGCAATTAATGAGGCCATCTTCCTTGCGCTCAAGGAAGGCGTGCTTCGTTCCACAACCTTGATGGTGCCGTGTCCCTGGGCTCTGCAGGCCATGCATTTCCTGGCAGATCATCCCGAGATTGCCTTCGGCATTCATCTCACGGTTATCTCTGATTGGGTCGATTACCGTTGGGGACCTCTAACCTCCAGGGCAGAAGTGCCATCGCTGGTTGATGAAGCCGGTTATTTCTACAACTTTGAACATATGTCTGAATTTCTGGCTCAGGCCAAGTTGGATCAATTGGAGATGGAATTCAGGACACAGATCGAAATCGTATTGGCAGCCGGGCTTAATCCCACTCACCTGGATTGGCATTCTCTACGAATCGCCAGTAGAACAGATATTTCGGAAGTAATGCTGAAACTGGCAAGAGAATATAGGCTGGCGCTCCGCGTTGCCGGGCGATCTTGGATTGAAGAAGTGCAAAGCCAGGGTTTACCCACCAACGATTACGACTTTATGGACAGCTACCTTCATGATGCGGTCGATAAAACAGCGCGTTATGTACAGATGTTGCGCGAGTTAGCGACGGGTCTGAGTGAATGGGCCGTCCATCCGGGACTGGATAACGCCGAGTTGATCGCCATTGAACCGGAAGGCCGGCATATCCGCCAGAAGGATTTCGATTTTTTGATGTCGCAAGAGGCGAAGGATATCGTGAAAGAAGAGGGCATCATTCTCTTGGATTATCGAGCTTTGCAGGAAGTCTGGAGAGCAAAGTGATTTCATTCCGATGCGGCGAATAGTACAATCGGGGCAAGGTACAGCCTTCAATGTTGATTGTTGATTCACATCTCGACCTGGCATGGAATGCCTTGCAGTGGAATCGAAATCTGCAGCATTCGGTGTATACGATCCGCACCCAGGAGAGCCGGCTCAAGGGAGCGGGGCGCGGTCAGGGAACAGTTGCTCTGCCCGAAATGCGCAGCGGACGCGTTGCCCTCTGCTTCGCGACCCTGTTAGCGCGTTCCACCGGTCACGCAGTTCAAAACCTGGATTATCCATCTCATTTGCAGGCCTATGGAATTGCACAGGGACAACTGGCGTATTATCGGGCGCTGGCCGAAACCGAAGAAGTACGCCTGATTGCCGATCTTGCAGAATTCGATGAACATATAGGTGAATGGAAGAAATGGGAAACTGAGCTGGGCGCGCGTCAGCCGCGGCTTGGTCTCGTTATCAGCATGGAGAGCGCGGACCCGATCCTTGAACCGGAGGGACTGTCGGCTTGGAAGGAGGCGGGCGTCCGCATCATCGGTCCTGCTCATTACGGCCTCGGCCGTTATGCAGGCGGCACATCTACAGAGGATGGATTCACATCCAAAGGGATAAAGCTCCTCCAGGAAATGGAAAGACTCCGCATCTTTCTCGATTTGACCCATCTTTCCGATGAGGCATTCTGGCAGGCGCTGGATTGTTTCCATGGACACGTGCTTGCCAGTCATACTAATTGCCGCAGTTTGGTGCCGCATCAACGACAATTCGATGATGAACAGATCCGTGCCATCATTGCGCGGGATGGCGTCATTGGCGTTGCACTCGATAATTGGATGGTTCCGTCCCGGTTGGATTCGCGGCTCAAAGGAGAATGGAGCCGTCACGTTGGCGCAGGTCACGGATCACATCGATCATCTCTGCCAGCTTGCCGGGAACTGCCAGCACGCCGGAATTGGCAGTGACCTCGATGGCGGCTTCGGACGCGAACAATCTCCGTCCGATCTGGATACGATCGCGGATCTGCAACGCATCGCGGAAATCCTATCGCAGCGCGGTTATAAGGACACAGACATAGAATCCATCATGCATGCCAACTGGTTAAGATTCCTGCGCAATGTATGGAAATGATCACGTCATTGCGAGGAGTGTTCGTGGCGACGAAGCAATCTTCAGTTTGCTGGATCCATCTCATCGAAACGACGCACTCTTGTTATCGGAGATTGCTTCCCAAAGGTCGCAATGACATGAATATAAAGGAGAAAAACTCATGCCCAAGCAACAGATCAGGACCACATCCGGTGCAGCGCCGATCGGAGCGTATTCACAGGGATTGCGCGTCGGAGATTTCATATTTGTCTCCGGTCAAGGACCGCTCGATCCCGCCACCGGCCAAATCGTGGGTGGGACGATTGAAGAACAAACCACGCGCGTGCTTGAGAATATCAAAGCCATTCTTGCGGCGGGTGGAGCAACGATGGCAGATGTGGTGAAGGTCAGCGCCCATTTGAGTGACCTCGGGCTTTTTGACCAATACAACAAAGTCTATGCCACTTATTTTCCTGACCCAAAGCCGACACGCACGACAGTGGGTAGTCACTTGTTGGGCATTCTTGTCGAGATCGACGCCATCGCTTACGTTGGAAAGGAATAGCGCATGCATGTTGATGAATTGGAAACACCTGTACCAGTCGTAGACATCGATCGGCTTGAGAATAATATCTCCAGGCTGCAATCATATCTCGACGAACATAAGATTGCCAATCGGCCACATATCAAAACGCATAAGATCCCTGCCATCGCCAAAATGCAAATGGACGCGGGCGCGACGGGAATCACCTGCCAGAAGGTCAGTGAAGCGGAAGTCATGGCAGATGCCGGGTTCGATAATATATTCCTTCCGTACAATATTATGGGGGAAAGCAAATTGAAGCGATTGATGACGCTTGCTGCGCGTGTTGAGCTCAGCGTGACCGCGGATTCAGCATTTACCGTACGGGGCTTATCGCGGGCCGCGCAAGAAGCCGGACTGACGTTGAAGGTTCTCGTCGAGTGCGATACAGGAGCACACCGCTGTGGTGTGCAATCTCCAGGAGAAGCGGCTGAGTTAGCGTGGCTTATCACCAGCATACCGAATCTGAGCTTTGGCGGTTTGATGACCTACCCAACCAACGAGCATCTCGATAATTTCGTTCGAGAGACGCGCTCGCTGTTGAAGGTTGACGGATTGCACATTGAACGAGTCAGCGGCGGCGGAACTCCGTGCATGTGGGAGGCACACACGCATCCCGAACTGACGGAACACCGCGCCGGCATTTATGTTTATGGAGATCGATTGACTCTCGGCTCCGGTGCGGTCACTCTCGATACCTGTGCGCTGCGCGTCTTCGCGACGGTTGTCAGTCGCCCCACATCCGACCGAGGCATCCTGGATGCAGGCAGCAAGTCACTATCCAGCGACCTACATGGTCTCGAAGGCTATGGATATATCTGTGAATATCCCGATGCAAAGATCTATGCGCTTTCTGAAGAACATGGACATGTCGATTTATCAGCGTGCGTTCACAAACCTGAAATCGGTGAGCGCGTCAGTATTATTCCCAATCACTGCTGTACGGTTACAAATTCGTTCGATGAAGTCGTGGGAGTACTCGGAGCTACTGTTGAAATCACCTGGGAAGTTACCGCGCGCGGCACGGTTCAATAATCGGTGATCGCACATGCATGAAGCTCGCTTCGACCTGACTACACTTGGTGAGATGATGCTGCGTCTGAGCGTCCGCTCTGGAGAACGACTCGAAAGCATGCATCATCTTGATGTCCATCCTGCTGGAGCGGAGGCAAACGTTGCCACACTGCTGGCGCGCCTGGAACGAAGGACTTCATGGATCGGTGCGTTGCCGAACAATCCGCTTGGAAGGTTTGCGATCAACGCGCTGCGGGTCGTTGGAGTCGACACGAGCGGAATCATCCAGCGCGAAAAAGGACGCATGGGAACCTATTATGTTGAATTTGGCGAATCCCCACGAGGTATTCAGGTCACGTATGATCGTGCGCATTCCTGTGCGACCCAACTCAACGTAAACGAAATTGATTGGGATTCGCTATTAGATACCAGACTGCTGCACCTCACGGGCATCACTCCCGCACTATCCCTCTCTTGTACAGAACTTGTTATGGAAGCTGTACAGAGAGCAAAGGCACGCAGCGTGCCGGTCAGCTTCGACATCAACTATCGACAGAAACTGTGGTCGGAGCAGGAGGCTGCGCAAACATTGTCCCCAATGATAAAGCAGGTGGAAATATTATTTTGCAGTCAAAGCGATGCGATACGATTATTTCATTGTTCAGGTTCGATGGAAGAGATCGCGCAAAAGATGTTGGACCACAGCAACGCACAAATCCTCGTCCTGACAAACGCAGAAAAGGGCGCGCTGCTATGGAATGGCAATGAATGGAAGCACGAACCTGCGCGACCGACAAATATCATTGACCGCCTGGGCGCGGGTGATGCACTCGCGGCCGGTGTTATCCACGGTTGGCTGGATGGCGATGTAATGTCCGGTTTGCGCTATGGAGTCACGCTGGCTGCATTGGCTCTGAGCCAATACGGGGATATGGTGATCACGAACAAATCGGAACTACTGGCATTGAGCCAAGGAAGCTCTACACTTACGCGATGAAGTCTTTCTGGTTTTGACCTCCTCAAATTAGGGCTGGGATTTAGGGTAACCTCTAAATTTCCAACCCATAGTAAAATGAATTCATGGAAGTGCAGATCGCGGTTGCCAAAGTTAACAAATATGCCTCATCCGAAAGTGGTGACACCCTGGAAGTTGTCGAACGCCCGAATGGGGGACTCTCCGTGGTATTGGCAGATGGTCAGACGTCCGGGCGCGGCGCAAAGCTCATCTCCCAGATGGTGGTCCGCAAAGTGATCGGATTGCTGGCTGAAGGCGTGCGCGATGGAGCCGCTGCTCGGGCCGCTTCAGACGCGTTATTTACCGAGCGACAGGGCAAGGTCATTTCCACGCTCAACATTGCCTCCGTGGATCTGCACAGCCGCACCATCGTGTTGACCCGCAATAATCCTTCACCGATGCTGGTTTGTTCCAATGGTGAGTTCGATATCCTCGGTGAAGAAAGCATTCCACTTGGCACATCCCGCAATGTTCGTCCGCTCATCACCGAGTTGGGTATCGAATCCGGACTTGTGATCGTAATCTACACCGATGGATTAACCCACGCAGGAGAACGACGCGGCAATCCCATGAATGTCAGCGAAGTGGTGCGTTCGGTACTTGACGACCAGGATCCAAGCCCGCAACTGCTGGCCGACACCCTTCTGGCTCATGCTGTTCGCCTCGATGAGAATCGACCCGCAGATGATATTAGCGTGCTGATATTAAAAGTGAGTCCGCTCGCGGGTGATAACGTCCGTCGCATGACGGTTCGCCTCCCAATTGAAGGTGTTTTGTGAATATCAGACATCGGCTGCAACATTTGAGGGCCGGATGGCGTGATACCCTGATTCTGCTCAGGGAATTTCGCGCACCTCTGTTCATCTTCATGGTGGCAGTGGTTGGTGGTGGGCTGCTCTATGCAGCAATCGCGAATTCGGTCGGTGAACCGGTCCACAGCTCTAGTGAGGCGATTTTCATTGTTCTAACGGCCGCTTTCCTGCAGCCCTCCGTGGACTTTCCGAAACACTTCGGCCTTCAAATATTTCATTTTCTCATGCCTCTGGTTGGGATCATGATCCTCGCGCAGGGACTCGCCGATTTTGGCGGCCTGCTCTTCAACCGGCGGGCACGGAACAAGGAGTGGGAAATGGCTGTTGCCTCCACCATGAATAAACACATCGTTTTGGTCGGCCTGGGTCATCTTGGTTACCGTATCGCACAAAGACTTCACGAGATGGGAAAGAATGTGGCGATTGTGGAGATCAAAGCAGACCAACACACAGTGATCGCGGCACGCGAGATAGGTATTCCTGTTATCGAGGAAGACGCGCGCAATGCCACTGCGCTCGAGGGGGCGAACATCAAAGACGCGCAGACCATCATCCTTGCCAGCCAAAACGACGCGATGAACTTACAGATCGCGTTGAAAGCGCGCAGTTTGAATCCAAAGATACAGGTTGTCATCCGTATATTCGATGAAGACTTCGCTCACGCGCTTCACGAGCAGTTTGGTTTTATTGCATTGAGCGCGACCGAAATGGCCGCACCCGTCTTTGCGGCAGCGGCCGCGGGCGCGGATGTGACCAACCCGATTTCGATTGAGGGTCAACAGCTCAGCCTGGCGCGCCTGACCATCGCCCCGTCCTCGCAGCTCGCGCGAAAAACGGTCGGCTATGTGGAGGATAATTATCACTTGAACATTATCCTGCTCAGGCGCGACCATAGCTCTGAGATGCACCCCCGGGATACAAGTCCCTTAAGCGCAGGCGACACGCTCGCGGTTTTGGGGTGTCCGGAGCAACTCAGCAAGCTAATGCAGGACAGTCAATAATGGAGCCTCCAGGTAGTAAGCCGCTGATCGGTGTCGTTGGACCCTGCGGGTCGGGTAAATCAACCCTCATCGCAGGTCTTGAAGGAAATGGCTACGCCTGCCGTCACATTGCGCAGGAACATTCCTATGTGCAAGCCATGTGGCAGATCATCACCAAACCCGATATTTTGATTTATTTGAGCGCCTCGTTTGAGGTCAGTACGGAGCGACGAAAACTAAACTGGCAGGCGAAGGATCACGCCGAACAACTTCGACGGTTGGGTCACGCGCGTGAACATGCAAACATCATCATTGATACAGATGACCTGGGGCCCGCGCAGGTTCTGCAAAAAGCATTGGACTATTTGACCGGATGGGTACCGTGAATAAAATACTCGCTTCATTATTAAGCCTCGGCCTGATTCTGACATCCTGCACATCCGCCACGCCGACCGCGACTCCCACTTCGACTCCCAAGCCCGATCCTCTGGAAACGCCGTGGGACGACCGTACGCTCTTTCAGAAAGGACTCGTCGAATCACAACAAACCACTCTTGAACAACTAAAAGGAGCAAGCGTTTACCATCTCGAATTTAACATCGCCGACGATCTCTTTCATGTCACGGGTCACGAAGAAGTGCAATATACCAACACCGAAACGGTGGCTCTTGATAAAGTTGAATTCCGACTCTTTCCCAACATCCTGGGCGGAAAGATGGAGGTTTCCAATATCACAATTGACGATAAAAGTATCACGGCAAAATATGATCTTGAAAACAGCTTGATGATTCTGCCGTTCGCGGCACCCATCGAACCGGATCACAGCGTCGTGATCAAAATGGACTTCGTGGTTATGGTGCCTCAGGATGTGGAACTGAACTACGGTGTATTAGCTTATTATGATGATGTACTCGCCCTCGCTCATTCGTACCCAATGATCTGTGTTTATGACAGCGAAGGCTGGAATGCTGAAATCCCGTCCCAGAACGGCGATCTTACCTACGGAGACGCGGCATTCTACATTGTGAAGATCTCTGCTCCGAAGGGATTAACGCTGGTCACAACCGGGCGTGAGATCAGTCACGACGAAGGCGAACAGACCCAGGCGCTGTACGTGGCGAATGGCCCTGCACGGGACTTTTATCTTGTGGCCAGCCCGGCCTTTGAAGAGATATCCAAAACATTTGGTGAAGTTACCATCCATAGTTATGCAAAAGATGGCTCTGAAGAGGGTGCACAAATGGCGCTCGACGTGGCATCCCAGGCAATTGATATATATAGCACCCACTACACGCCTTATCCTTATACTGAGTTCGATATCGTCGCCACCCCCACCCTTGCGCTCGGAATTGAATATCCCGGTATGGTTGCGATTGCTTCCCGCATCTACGATGTGAACGGTGACTATCGCGGCGAACCGGCAGGCACGTATATGGAAGCCACGGTAGCACACGAAGTGGGACATCAATGGTTCTACAATCTCGTCGGCGATGACCAGTTGGATAATCCGTGGCTGGACGAGTCATTCGCTCAGTTTGCCACGCTTCAATATTATATGAGCGAACACGGCCCGACAGCTGTGGAGGGCTTTCGAGCTTCGCTCGAAGCTCGCTGGAAGAGCGTTGATGAAGCAAAGATCCCCATCGGTTTGCCAGTTGCGAAATATTCGGGGCAGGAATATGGCGCCATCGTCTATGGGCGCGGACCATTGTTCCTGGTTGCACTCAAAAAGGAAATGGGGGATGCCGTTTTCGATGAGTTCATCAAGGATTACACGGCCAAGCTCTCCTGGGGCATCGCCACACCGGCATTCATGCAATCGCTGGCGGAGGAACATTGTGCCTGCGATCTGGATCAGATCTTCAATGAATGGGTATATCCGCAGTAAATCACAAAACCCCTTTTTGACTCAACGAAAAGTTCGGCGCTGCGCCGAACTTTTCGTTCAAATGCTGTACTGATTTGTCACTCACATCGACACTGGCGGCCGTTCACAAACATTTTCCTATTTCGAAGGAATCTCTTCATACTCAAAATTATCATAGAATGCACCGACGGTGTGCCAGCCCAGGTACAATCCAGCCCAAGAAGGATTTTCAGATTGATTCACCAGTGAAACGAGCACCTTATCGTTCACGCTCACGATTATATCTGCCGACCCGGCGGAAGAACCTGGTTGGATTGCGACCTCAATATGATTCGTTCCTCTTCCGGGATGAACAGCATTAAATTTCTTGAACGTTCCCTGAACCCATTGATTTGTCCCATAATCAAAAGATTCATAAAGGGCGTGCATAAGTGTCGTTACTGTTCCGGCGCCTACCAGCTTTCGGTCTGCTGACAGTCCTGCCAGGACCCCAAACGTGCGATCCCCGTAACCGTCGAAATAAGTCACATCCGCAGAAACTCGATAGAATGGATGTGATCCACAAGTTTCGCAAATCACATAAAATATCTGATCGCCATCCCCGCCCGTTGCGACGGCAGGATATGGGCCAAAGAAAAGTGCTCCATCTTTCCACTCACAGTGGTCGCAATCTCCCCAAATGTTTGTTTGCGAAGTAAAGTCATCCTTCACCACTACAGGACCGGGAGTCGCCGTTGGTAAAGGTGTATCAGTTGGCATTGCCGTTTTCGTTGGGGAAGGTAATGCGGTGTTGGTAGCAGGAGCTGCCGGGGGAATAGAGGTTGAGGGCATCTCCGTTGGAAGATCCTGTTGACAACCTACTAACAGGATTGCAGTTGCGCAGAATACGAAAACAGTTGTTTTTATTGGCATGATTATCCTCCTGCCTGAGTATGAATAGATAATAGCACAGGCGTGTTAAGCAATGAACTTTTCTTTGTCATCTAAATGTCACAAAATTATTATGGGGTTGAGCATGAACCGGAAGCGGAAATCGATGCGTCCTGTGTAGGAGAGCGATTTATCGAGGAATGAGTCTAGCCACGCCTCTCCAACGGGGGTATAATCTCCGCCGCGTGGCGCCAAAGCGCCACATTTTTATGGATGGAGAAAAATTCATGAATCGAAATACCAACTGGCTGATCCTTATTATCTTCCTGTTCCTGATTTCGCTATGGATAGATCTAAGTAAGAATATCAGCTTCCCAAATCCCTTCAACAATACAACATTGTTTTCACGTAATGTGGATGTTCGTCTTGGGTTGGACCTGCGCGGGGGCTTGCAGACTCTTCTCGAAGCCGATGTTCCGGCAGGCCAAAACGTCAGTTCGGGTGACTTGGCTATCACCCGTCAGATCCTGGAGAACCGGGCCAACGCTCTCGGAGTCAGCGAAGTCGTAATGCAAACAGCTGGAGATCGCCGCATCGTGGCTGAGTTCCCCGGTGTGAGCAACCCTGAAGAAGTAGTGGCGTCGCTTCAGCAGACCGCGCTTCTTGAATTTGTCGACTTTGGAACGAGCCCTGTCGCTGTAGGAACGAAAATTGAGACGGACCACGGCTCCACATCAGTAGAACCGGGCGCATCCACGTCAACTCCGCCAGCGACACCTACAACGGATCCCAATCAGCCTGCCCCTACGGCCGATCCTAACCAGACTCCGGCAACCATTTATAAGACCGTCATGACTGGTGCCGATCTTAAGGAGGCCCATGTTCAAGCGGATGCCGCAGGTCAGCCCGGTGTTGGCTTCACACTTTCTGATAATGGCGCAAAAATCTTTGCCGATTACACAACCACACATACAAAGCAATATCTTGGCATCGTCCTGGATAAAACAGTTATCTCCGCTCCCATTGTGAACTCGCCCATCACCGATGGATCTGGAATCATTCAGGGCAAGTTCAGCGCAGATGAAGCCAACAAATTAGCCATTCAACTCAGCTATGGTGCCCTCCCTGTTCCGGTAAAAGTTGTCGAAAGCCGAACAGTTGGCGCGACCCTTGGCGAAGAATCTGTTCGAAAAAGCCTCCTGGCCGGCATGATCGGTCTTGGCGTAGTGATCCTTTTCATGGTGCTGTACTATCGCCTGCCCGGTTTCATTGCCGACCTGGCCCTGATCGTATACGCGCTTCTTTCGCTTGGATTGTTCAAACTCATTCCGGTTGTACTCACTCTGCCCGGTATCGCTGGTTTCATCCTAAGTATTGGCATGGCGGTGGACGCAAACATCCTGATCTTTGAAAGATTGAAGGAAGAACTTCGCGCCGGCAGGAATCTACGGCAGGCTATTGACCTTGGATGGAGTCGTGCATGGCCTTCCATCCGCGATTCGAACACTTCCTCATTGATCACATGTCTTATTCTGTATGTGTTTGGCAACACGTTTGGCGCCAGCATGGTGAAAGGCTTCTCAGTCACACTTGCTTTGGGCATTCTCATGAGTCTCTTTACCGCCATCATAGTCACCCGCACATTCCTGCATACACTGCTCGACAATCTCAAACTCTCAGATCACCCGCGCTGGTTCGGTCTGTAGGAGCACGACATGAACATTATCAAGAACCGTTACCTTTACTTTTTGATCTCCCTGCTGGTCATTATCCCAGGGCTGATCTTTCTCGTCCTCAACTGGTCCAGGACAGGCACGCCATTGCCGCTCGGTATTGACTTCACCGGTGGCTCGCTGCTGGAAGTTCAATTCACGGGTGCTCGTCCCCCAACCGATGCCATACAAAATGCATTCATAAAATTTGCGCCTGAAGCCAGCCCAATAATTCAGCCGCTTGGCGAAGATTCATACTCCATTCGCTCACGAGCGATCGATGACGCGACTAAAGGAAAGATCGTGACTGAATTTCAATCACTTTCTGGCAGTCCTGTCACCGTACTTGCATTTTCCTCTGTCAGCGCTGCCGTCGGCGCCGAAGTGACCAAGGCTGCCGGCTTCGCGATCTTGCTTGCGGCGGCAGCCATCCTTGGCTACGTGTGGTTTGCCTTCCGCGGCGTTGACCACTCGATCCGCTATGGCACAGCTGCCATCCTCGCCATGCTCCACGACATATTGGTTGTGCTGGGTGTGGAAGCCATTTTGGCTTTTGTTCTCGGGTGGGAAGCAGATGCTTTGTTCCTCACAGCCTTGTTGACCGTTATCGGCTTCTCGGTTCATGACACGATCGTCGTGTTTGACCGCATCCGTGAAAACTCACACGTCTATCGTCGTGTGGAATATGAAACTCTTGTGAATCACTCGATTGTCCAAACCCTGGACCGATCCATCAACACCCAATTGACAGTCATGTTCACGCTGTTCGCGCTCGTCCTGTTCGGCGGCGACAGCATCCGCCATTTTGTGACCATCCTGTTGGTGGGTATCTTCAGCGGCACATACTCATCCATTTTCAACGCATCCCCGATCCTGGTGGTTTGGGAAAACCGGGAATGGAAAAACTGGTTCAAGCGCTCTGAACAAGTACAGGCCTAGTTGACTATGCAAACTCCCCTCGTAACGAGGGGAGTTTCATTTAAGTCATAAACCTCTGACGACAAAGCAGGTGTCAGACTCGGACACGAATCCAGGAGTTTATATATTGGGAAATAAGCAGCAGGAACGAAATACGGCGCGCGGAATACATCCGATCTGGATACTCCCTTTCACACATCTTTAATCTCAAAATCAATCTGATGACTTCCTGGTTTTGGTTGGAATGATACATCTGTTTGCTCGCATCGTTGGAAAAATTTCCCGTGCCAGATACTAGACGCCAAGCGTGCGTGGAGGTTACAAAAAATTTCGCCCGGTCATCAAAAAACCGGGCGACAGAAACTTAACTAAGAAGCCATGCTTCCCGCATAGGATGGTTACCTGCCGCGCTGACCTTAAGGGGCCTATCCTCCCAGTTCAACTGCAAACGCGTCGTAGTATGTACCTGCTCCGAAACCATCAATAAGAATGTGGTCCAGAGGCTTTAAATTTGGCAACTCGCGCAGGAAGGCGATCATGTTCGAAGCCGCGCTGACGTTCCCGAATTCACTCAACAACCAGGGCATGTGCAGAACAATACCTTCATTCTGCAAGTGCTTTTCTTTCAATTTGTTGATCTTGTAATTGGCATGATGGACGATTGCCACAGCCAGTGATTTTCCAGCCATGCCCAATTCGTCCAGTTTCGCTTGATACGCAGCATAGACGTCCCGCACAACCTGCACTCCAGTGCGTACAAAGAGCTTGACCATGCCCATCGGTCCAGCCATCGCAATGGATGAACCGTCCTCCGGTTCGTGCATGAGACCTGCCACACGGATGTTGTGATCAAAAGGCCGGGTGACATCCACGTTGTACTGGCCATCGATTTTTTGCGGCGAATGAGGATAATACATCGCCACCTGCAACACACCCTCATTATCAAAAACTTCGCGTGACCTGCCGGCTAAAAATTTCATGGTTGTGCCAGGGATCACGCCGACAATTCCGGCAGCGTTTCCAAACAATTGCAACGCATTCGCATCGTGGGATGAGACCATGAAACGGCTCAATCCTTCAATCCCACCGACCAGCACCTTTTTTCCATAAAGTGATTCAGCGATGTTGTTGCGGAGTTGTTTGTTTTCAGGGAGGTCGGGATTCAACGCCAGATGCAAACTGCTGGTGGAGCCATCACATGCCTTGTGAATGGCGACCTTCAACGCTCCATCCGGGATGCCTGCGGCCTTGGTGATCCTATTGAGGTAATCATCAGATACCGGCGCGCTCATGCCGATGAGCACGGCCTCAACTTCAGAGGGCTGCCAGTTGCAGGCGCTGATCGCTCGCTGCAGGAATTTCGTGCCAATCTCGATTTCGACTCGGGTATGTTCCTCGCGGGTAAGATTTATCGGGATATGATGTCGGTTCAGAAAACCGAGTTCGGACAAATTCAGCCTCTCGTTCGCTTGGAGCGGATGCCCCAGTCTCTGCTCGAGGAAGGAAGGCAATGCCTCATTACTATAACTATCACCCCACGTGCCATAGACACCTCCGATCCCGACCGACGGATTATTCACACATTCAGTTGCAAAAGGAATCCCCATTCCTATATCGATCATGCCCTTTTCAATATTGGGCCGATTAAAAAAAGATACGTTGCTGCTGTCACCAGTCATTTCATTCTCCTTGTTACCTGACCATCGAAACCCCATTTGGCTACGAAAGTTTCGCGATGGGCTGGAATTGGTGCTACATAAATAGTATAACCGTATGATTGTAACCTTTTATGAGAATCGACTGAGCGACTCTCGGCAAATCTGACATCGTGCTTTCGCCATACACCGCTCAGACGATTAGAGTTTGCATCCTTGGAGCTGGCATTGTACAATGCAGGAACAATCCGCTTGTAAATGCTTATTTGAAAGGAGCCTGCTATGTATCGAACTGACATGTACGAAGGCTTGCTTGCCGAAACCGTGACCATCACCAGCGCGAACGGGGACCAGCTCAACGCGTATCTGGCGCGTCCGCTTGGACCCGGTCCATTTCCGGCCATGGTTCTGGCACATCACATGCCTGGCTGGGACACGTGGTACCGCGAGGCAACATTCAAATTCGCCAACCACGGATTTGTCGCCATCACGCCAAACCTGTATTTCCGTGCCGGACATGGCACACCCGAAGATGTCGCGGCCAAAGTGCGCGGCGACGGGGGCATTCCGGATGATCAGGCGGTCGGTGATTTGGCCGGCGCCATGCACCATCTGCAGTCACTTCCATATGTCAGTGGCAAGGTCGGAATCTTCGGCACATGTTCCGGAGGACGTCACGCTTATCTTGCGGCCTGTCGCGCGCAGGGTTTCGATGCCATCGTCGATTGCTGGGGCGGACGAGTCGTGATGGCCCCCGACCAATTGAATCCAAAATCTCCCGTGTCACCTCTGGATTACACAAAAGACTTATCCTGTCCCATATTGGGATTGTTCGGCAACGATGATGGGACCCCTTCACCACAGCAGGTAAATCAGCACGAAGAGGAATTGAAGAAGCATCACAAGAACTATGAATTCCATCGCTACGATGGCGCAGGACACGGATTCTTCTACTATCATGCGCCCGCCTATCGCCAGGCACAGGCCGTGGATGGCTGGCAAAAGGTCTTTACTTTCTTGGAGAAAAATCTTTCATAGATGCCTCGGTGGTTGAGTAGACCCACATGGTTTTGGCGGGTCGTATCGAAACTACCCTTGTGAATCCAATAGGAGATTGAATATGTGCACAATGATCGTGGAGAAAATAAACATGGATGGAAGTGCCAAAGGGACAAGTGGCTGGTTCAAGCTGGAACAGGCAAATATTTCGTATGACCATCCATTCAATGCGCCGCTTGAACACGCTCTCAATATTGACTTCGTCAACGAATCGATGGGACCGTCTGCGCGGGTGGCGGTGGAACTCAGCGAGGCAGCCGCGCGCGACCTGGTAAAGACCATTCTTGCAGTGCTCGAGCAAGCCGAGGCAGGTGGACATTTATGATTTTCCTGTCATTGCGAGGAGCGAAGTGACGAAGCAATCTCCGGTTACACGGTAGAAGCGCATCGATCAGACGGATCCATTACAAATGCGATTGCTTCGCCTCCGATTCGCAACGCCATAGAATCTTATGGAAATCCAATTCCGCGATGTCATCGATAGTGACCTAACGATCTTCCTCAAACATCAATCAGACCCTGAGGCGAATAAGATCGCAGCTTTCTTTGCACAAGACCGCGGCGCGTTCATGGCATCGCATGTGTTGAGTTCTCAATCGATGGCGAATATCAAAAGAACGGTTTGGTTGACCGAAAGACATGGATTGCGTATTTGCATCGTAGACATTGGGCAGCAATAGCGAGAAGCAGTAATTTCCTGAGATAAAATGACAAACCCCAAATTTAATCCTCAAATCATGTAGCCACGGATTTTGTCGCCATGGCGCCACGCGCTGCACTGATTTGCACAGAATTAGCCGACCCAGTACGGAGGGTCGGCTAATCGTCTGGCTCTTTTCGGGCCATTAATTCAAAAATCCGTGCGGCTCTGTGTACTCCGTGGCTGAATCCTTAAGTTTGGGATGAAACTTTTTTTCTACCCCTTCAACATCTCATCGTGACTGTCGCCTTCCTCTTCATGTCTGGCGAGCGAGGGCATTTCAAGGATGGAGTTCAAACCGAAGTGCTGTAAAAATTCCGGCGTGGTGGAATATAGGATCGGGCGGCCGGGACCATCGGTGCGGCCGGATTCGAGGATGAGTCCCTTGTTCAGCAGACTCTTCATCATACTGTCGCTGTTCACGCCGCGGATCGAGTCGATCTGCGGGCGCGTTACCGGCTGCTGATAGGCGATGATCGCCAGGGTTTCCAATGCGGCGCGGCTGAGGTGAGACGTCGCTTCGAGTCCGAGGAATCGCTCGATCAGTTCGGCAAGTTGTGGCGCAGTGGTCAATTGGACGCGTCCTGCGTGTCGTTGCAGCCGCAGGCCGCGGCTTGCTAATGAAGCATCCAGTTCGTTGAGTGCGCGCTCGACCACCGAGGCAGAGACGTCCAACGCGGCGGCCAGTTGACCCGTTGTCACAGGTTCACCCGCGACAAACAACATTGCCTCCAACTGTACAGAAAGTGGCATTTCAGTTTCGATAATTGGTTCTGAAGAAGCTTGAAAGTCGCTCATGCTATAATTGCTCCGCTTACGGTTTACGAACGCCGGATTTTGGAAAGAAAATGAGACGAAACAAACATATAGTACCTATCTTTTTAATGGCCCTGATTCTTACATCGCTTGCCTGCACAGTTTTTGTGGGCGGGCCCGATTACTCGAGCCTTCCAATCATTCCCGTTTCAGCACAAGCCATCCAAAGTATGCGGGACGAAGTTACACGAGCGTTCGCAGAAGGCGCTCAGACAGGCACTGTCACTTTAAACTTTACCGAGGAACAGCTCACATCGTATGTTGCGGCTCGCCTGCAAAACGACACTTCACTGCAACAAGACAACAAACCACTCATTACCGATCCGCAGGTCTATCTTCGTGATGGTCAGATGCAGATCTACGGCAAGACCAAGCAGGGAATGTTTACGGCCAACATCGGGATCACCGTGAACGTGGGTGTGGATGAAAACGGTCAGCCCAAGATCGATATTGCTTCCGCTGATTTTGGCCCATTGCCTGCACCCAAGGGTCTTACGGCGGCCATCACAGCGATGGTCAGCGAAGCATACACCGGATCGCTCGGTCCTGTCGCAACCGGATTGCGCATCGAAACCATTTCCATTGCAAATGAGATCATGACCATCTCAGGTCGCATCAGATAGCGCCCGGATTATATCATTGTCATTCTGAGCGACCGGCAGCGAGCGAGGAATCTGGACAATGATATAGCGGAGACTCTTCGTTGCTACGTTCCTCAGAGTGACATACCAGACCATGCACCGTATCCTTCCCAGCCGACACGTTCTCACCGTCTTATTGGCATTCGCCTTGCTGACGAGTTGTCGCTCCCCGCAGGTGACGGGTGAGGACATCACCGTGAGCATCGCGGCGGACGGTACATCGCGCAATGTAACGGTTCCTTCGGGGGCAACGGTCAACCAGGCATTGCAAACGGCCGGGATTACCGTTGGCGACCTTGATAAGATCGATCCACCTCCTTATACAGTCCTGGCAAATGGTAACTCGATCACGCTCACGCGCGTCAAAGAGTTATTCGAGACCGAAGAACAGATCATCCCATTTGACAAACAGGTGGTGCGCAATGAGTCATTGCCAGAAGGCGAGACCCGACTGGTCCAGGCGGGCGTGAATGGCAAACAGGAATTGACGTATCGCCGCGTCCTCGAAAATGACGTTGAGATCAGCAAGTCCGTGGTCAAAACCGTGATCCTGCAGGACGCACTTCCTGAGATCGAAATGGTCGGCGCGCAATCATCCTTTGCACCGTTGCCTGTCCCCGGTAAACTGGCTTATCTCGCGGGCGGCAACGCGTGGGTCATTGATTCATCCACGGCAAACCGCACCGCGCTTGTCACCACCGGCGATCTGGATGGCCGCATCTTCAGGCTTTCACCAAACGGTAGTTATCTGATCTTCACGCGCAAATCCACGAAGCCCGCCGCTAAAGAGATCAATACTCTCTGGGCCGTTCGCACAGATGGCGGAAAACCATTTAGTACGGGTCTTTCGAATATTGTGCACTTTGCAGATTGGATCCCCGGCACAAATTCGATCGCCTATTCCACCGTCGAGCCGCGCAGCACCGCGCCGGGCTGGCAGGCGAACAATGACCTCGCACGTTACAGTATTTCAACGGGAGAAAAAAGAAAAATACTCGATGCAAGCAGCGGAGGCGTGTACGGTTGGTGGGGCATGACGTTTGCCTTTTCTCCCGATGGACGACTCGCCTATGCGCGCCCCGATGGAATTGGCACGGTTGACATTGATGGC
>JBGPNQ010000041.1:0-22550 GCA_041487615.1 Anaerolineae bacterium | reverse complement strand
CGGGCGAAGGAAGAAGCGCCAAGTCAGAGTGGGATAAGAAGGTTTTGGCGTGCCTCGCCAATTACGCGGCATTGGCAGTTCAAAGCGAATCGCATCAACAGGCATTGCGGACCTCACAGGAAAAACATTGGACCGCAGAGACGTTTGCAGCCGTCGGCGATATTTCAGCAAATCTGCTGCACAATATGAATAACAAGGTCGGAACCATTCCTGTCCGCATTCAAGCCATTCAGGATAAATATGGACAAACACTTGAAACAGACTCGTATCTTTCGAACAATCTTATGGAGATCGAGCATAGTGCAACGGATGCGATGCATATCGTGCAGGAAAACCTTTCGCACTTGCGTCCCATCCGCATGGAAAAGGTTCAAATCGCCGCCCGCGTGTCAGACGCTCTTCATGTTGTTGAAATTCCGGGCGGCATTCAAATCGAAACAAGTGGACTTGACGATTTGCCCACTGTCGTGGCTGGAGGACAAAGCCTGACCTTTGTATTTCGGAATCTCATAGAAAATGCGATCTCTGCGATGGACGATAATGGCTCGATCTTCATTCATGGTGAAGCCATGCCGGAATGGGTTGAAATCTCCGTGACGGATAGTGGACCCGGTATTTCGCCGGAACTTCACAACCAGATATTCGAGTTGAATTATTCGCGCACAGGCGCACATCCCGGAAAATTGGGATTCGGTTTATGGTGGGTGAAAACTCTGATGACGAGACTTGGCGGCTTTGTTACCGTCGAGAGCGATGGCAATCACGGCACGACATTTCGACTGCGCCTGCCGATCGTGGAGCGCTCCTAATGACACAGGTTTTACGCGCGCTTGTGATCGAAGACGATCATTCGTGGCAACAAATCATGAGCGAAATCCTCTCCGAATGTGGGCTGGCCGTGGATCTCGCCACCAATCTCGACGAGGCGGTCCTTGCGCTAAAATCCCAGCCGCACCGCGTCGCGGTAGTGGATCTCTCACTTTCTCCAAACGATCATAATAATATTGACGGACTGCGCGTTCTGGATGCCGTCCGCAAGCTTGACCCCAATTGTCGCGCAATTCTTCTGACGGGTTTTGCAACGGTCGAACTGGCCGTCACTGCACTTACAGATTATGGGGCGTTCACATTTCTGCGCAAGGAGAGTTTCCACCGCAGCCAGTTCCGCGATATCGTCTATCGGATTCTAGTAAGCCCTCCGGTTCTCGCAGCGCCGATTCCTGCCTCTACACCGACAGCTTTGTCCTCACCGCGAATGGGACAGTCTGCGCCACTAAAGCATTCGAACGAAAAGGCCCTTGTCGTAGAGGATGACGCCGGCTGGAGGAGCATTCTCGAAGAACTCTTAAGTGATGCAGGATTTCATGTGCGTACCTGCGCTAGTTTTGGTGATGCATTGGGTTCTCTTCGCAGGGAAAAATTTTCACTGGCAGTGATTGACCTGTCGTTGCAGGGAGTCATCAGCCGTTTACCCGGTGAAGATTCAACTGCATCCAATCTGGAAGGATATCAATTACTCGCTGCAACACAGGCGGGTGCCATTCCTACGATCGTGGTCAGCGGCATCACCGAAACCGAGGAAATACAACGAGTCTACTCAGAGTTCTCGGTCTCGGCTTTTATAGAGAAACGCGCATTTGACCGCGCGGGCTTCCGCCGCATAATCGAAGAGACAAGGCAAATTCATCAATCGCAGAGTGAGTTGGGCGCGTTGACAGAACGTGAACGTGAAGTGCTCGATTTGCTGGCACAAGGTTTAACGAACAAGGAAATTGCCGAGAAATTGGTCATCACCACCAACACTGTAAAGAGACATTTGAAGGCGATCTTCGAAAAATTAAACGTACATACGCGTTCAGCCGCAACTGCCAAAGTTGCAGCTGGATGATCAATGGTTCCAAATCAAATAGGATCAGTAAGATAAGCCAAAGCCAAATGGATAGAGGGGATTCTCTGAATCGTATGGAACATCTGACTTCTGATTCCTGACTGCCTGCATTGAAGATGGAAGCTCAAAAGGTAATTTCCCTTCAGGATTGGCCTTGCCAAAAATGACATCCAGCACGGCAACATCACTGGCTCCAAACTCCGCTAACAACGCATTGGCAGATTCGCTGATCTCGGGAATGACAGCCGGCCTGTCCAAATACAGCACCACGATCGTGGGGACTCTTCGTAATAGATCGAGAACTTCCGATTTCGCCTGCCCTTTGAAGTCAAGGTCGCCGTGATGAAAACCACGCGCGAAGGGATTCTTCGTCTCTATTGGTACCCAAGGTGTCGCCAATCGCAAAATGGCCATATCTGCTTCTTCGGGAGTTGCAACAACCTGCGCGTACCGGGCTGCGACAGAGGGGTCCACATTCTTGACAAATATTTTCCGCTGACCCTGTAATGGAAGAACATGATCCTCATTTTTGAGAAGCGTCATCGCCCGTTGTTGCGAGGCCAAACCCGCAGCAACTGACTCTGGATGACCCAACACCTTGGATACTTTGTCTTCATCGACAAATGGATTATCAAACAGGCCCAACTGGAATTTCAAGCGCAGCAGACGCCGTGCAGACTGATCAATCCGCGCTTCCGACAGCCGGCCGGTTTTCAGCAATTCAAGGACATATTCAGGGCAGCTTTCGCCGCCGAATTGATCCACACCGGCATTCAACGCTTTTTCAACTCTTTCAGCCCCCGAAAGATGTTCAACGCCCCACGCTCGCGCGGGCCAGATCGTTTCTTGCATGCGGGAATCTGTAATCAGCCCCCAATCGGTGCATACAACCCCGTCATATTTATACTTCTGACGAAGCAAACCAGTAACGATCGCTTTGTTGAATGACATTGCGACGTTTTCTTCGGTCTGGTCCATCGGTACGCCGTAATAGGGCATGATGGCAGCGGTATTCGCAGCAATCGCCGCCTCAAAAGGAATGAGATGGTAATCAAAATTATTGCCCGGATAGACTTGTCCCTTTTGAAATTCGAAATGCGGATCCAACCCTTCCTTTTGCGGACCACCGCCGGGGAAATGCTTGGTCATGCAGGCCACACTATGCGGACCAAGACTTTCACCCTGAAACCCCTCGATGTAGGCCTTGGCTAAACGAGTGGTCAAGTGTGCGTCCTCTCCGAACGTTCCACTTATCCGGGGCCAGCGAGGCTCGGTCGCAAGATCAATTTGAGGGTGGAGCGCGACGCGAATCCCCACAGCCAGATATTCCTTGCGGACGATTTCGGCGAACTGCCGGACCAGATCAACATCGTCAATTGCGGCGAAGCCCAGGGTCTCACACCATTGTGTGAAATCCATGCCAGCCATCGAAAAGATGTTGCGCGTGAAATGATTGCGCGGATCAGATGCAATCGTGACAGGAATCCCAAGCCGCGTTTGTTCAGCAAAGCGTTGAAGCTTGTCATACCAACCCGCCACTACGGTCGCGCCTGGGATTTGCCAAAGGTTGAAGTGGTTCATCTGCTGGTGCGTAATTTGAGTCACGGCCGCGTGTGGAAACCCTGCCGTAATCGGTTAATCTTCAATGGAGCCATCGGCATTTACAACTGTCCCGTTGATGAACAAAAGGCCTGCTTTTTCTTCCAGTGTCATCCGGCCAAGCAAGTCTTCCACGCGGGACTCGACCGGTTGTCGCGAGTCCTCGTAGACATCCAATTTTCCGTTCTTGTTGAGGTCACGGAACGTAAAGCCATTCTCTGTTTTTATCAGACCGGATTTTTGCATTGTGATTTCTTGCAGCGGATTCTGTTTTATATGATCTGAATTCATGGTCGATCTCCTTATTGCGAACGTTTTCAATCTGGGTTCATGCAAACGAGTCATACAATGATCGCGCCCGAACCGCGCTCTCTGTAGTCCAGGTTTCAGGCAGGGGTGTGCTCACAGTAACTGTCGTTCCTGCCGGGACATCAAAGTAGTTGTCGCTAAACACCACATCCATGCCGTCGATGGAGAGTTCCACGAAGCGTCCCAGGGTATGGGCAGAGACATCCACGCGTAGGGCAGGGCCTTCCACGTGACATTGCACGTGCAAGGCGGGACTGCCCAGTTCAAGATGCTTGTTCGCCGCGAAGGGCGTAACATTTCGAGAGACTAGTTCACCGTCCTGCCACATCTCGGCAACGAAAACCACGTTGCGCTGATTTTCGGCGGAGACCAGAGTCGAAAAATCATACGATCCGACGAGTGTATCTGCGAGCGCCATTGCGCGCAAGTTTTGTTCTCCACTGCTCAGGCATTTGCCATCGAGCATCTCGAGCCGCCAGCGGACGATCACATCCACCGGTTTGACGAGGTCGCTGGTGACGTGGACCTTCATGATCCTTCCTTCGTCTGCAACCGAGAGCAGGAGAGGAGTATAAAAACGTTTGGCGGCATAGTGGAGCGCTTTCCAGCGCCCAAAATAGTCGAGTGAGGCCCAGGATGCCACCGGCCAGCAATCGTTCAGCTGCCAGATGAGAGTACCGCTGACCCGGTCCCGGTTGCGCCGCCAGTGCTCAACACCGTAGCGAATGCCCTCGGCCTGCAGGATCAGACTTAGATAAACAAGGGAAGGAAAATCTTTCGGCATACGGAAGGTGTCAGTCAGCTGTGCAATCATGAGTCCGTTGCCAGAACCACTGCGTTGATGGTGCTCCATGATATAGGAGGTCATGTTCCAGTCAGCGGGGTCAGCATAGGTGGCGATCGTGTTGAGGGGCGGCAGAGCCTGGAAACCGAATTCGCTCATGAAACGCGGGTACTGTGTGCGGTACGCGGTGAACGGCTTGCGTCCATGCCAGACATCCCAATAGTGACAATCGCCCTGCACCTGATTGTTTGCTCCTTCGAACGGTGTGTTCGCCGATGCCGAACTGGGCCAATAGGGATGATCCGGATCCTCCTCCTGAAGCAACTCGGGCAACATATGATGGAACATGCGGTCGTAGCCATCTTTCAGGCGCTGGTTGAGCGGGTCATCGGGTTTATTCCAACCCCAATCGCACCAACCCTGTTCCATTTCGTTGTTGCCGCACCAAAGCGCCAGGGCTGCGTGATGGCGCAGACGTCGCACGTTTTCAACGGCCTCGACGCGGAAGTTCTCGAAGAAAGCCGCATCGGCTGGGTAAATGCCGCAGGCGAACATGAAATCCTGCCAGAGCAAAATGCCATGGCGGTCGCACAGTTCGTAGAACATATCCTCAGGATAATACCCGCCGCCCCAGATGCGTAGCATGTTCATATTGGCATCGACAGCGCTCTTGAGCAGCCCTTCCAGCATCGACCTGGTGATGCGCGTGGGGAGTGAATCGGTGGGAATCCAGTCTGCACCCTTGGCAAAGAGCCGCACGCCGTTGACATAGAAGGTAAATTCCTTGCCCCATTGATCGGGTTCCTGGCGCAGCTCGATCGTGCGCAGCCCGATCTTGTAGTTGCGCTGATCGAGAACGGTCTGGCCGTCTTTCAAAGTGACTTCCACATCATACAATTGCTGGGAGCCGTACCCGTTCGGCCACCACAGTTGCGGATCGGGAATCTCGACTGCAAGATTCGCAAAAGAGGACTCTCCCTCATACAGGAGCATTAAATTTTCTTCGTTCTCGGATCGCGCGCCGGTCGGGCTGGTTACCGTTATGGATGCCTTGATCTCGGCTCCGCCAGTCACCTCGGCCGTGACAGCGGCGCTGATGGTGGCGCCACTCGGATCAAGAGTTTGCCGCACGTGGACATCCTCGAAGCGGACAGAATACCCTTCGAGCCGAATGTCCTTCCAGACGCCAATGGGCGGCAATTTGGGCCCCCAATCCCAACCCCAGTGACACGCTGCCTTACGCAGATGTGGTCCGCCGGGAAGGTCGCCACCCCCTTGCAGCGGGAGCTGCGCTTGTTTGGCAGTGATAAAGCGCACAGGCGAGCCAAATACAATGTGTAGTTCATTGCTGCCATCGCGCAGCAGATTTTTCACGTTCCATTTCCAACGCCTAAACATGTTCTCTGCATGTCCGAGATACGTCCCGTTCAGATAGACATCGGCAATGGTATCGAGTCCATCGCAAACGAGCCTTACGTTTTCCTCTGCAAGCAGGTTAGCATCGACGGCAAAGGTATGCCGATACTCCCAATCGTTTTCGGCTACCCACATCACCTTAAGCTCGTTATCGGCCACAAACGGGTCGGAGATTCTATCCAGCGCGAGCAAATCGGTGTGCACACCGCCTGGAACCGTCGCGGGCGACCATTCATCCGTTCCACATTGGCGGAATTGCCATTCCCCGTTCAAAGATTGTTTTTGCATTGTTTTATCCTCTTGGTTTCCGGTTTATATGATGCCCACGGTCACAAATTGCGCTTCCCACAAAGTAAAAAGGCGCAACTTGTGACCGTGAAGGGTTTAGATAGTCCAGCAAATCTCCACAGCAACAACACACTGGTTGGAACACGCTGTGACAGCTCTTAACGTCATACCCACGTTCAGTGCCAACATTCCACTCTGAGATCAGAAGATAAAAATATGGGAAAGTGACTGCCGCCTGTCTCATAATAACCAGCTTTATTGAATGCCAATGTAGATTGAAATTCAAAGTAGAGGTTTTATTAATTATGCGACACTCCGTCATGTCATCCAAAAAATTCCGTCATTGCGGAGTGCAGGTGTTGCTTCGCGGAGTTTACACTGAGCCTGCCGTCTCACACCGACGTGCTCGGGCCACGAGCGGTATCGAAGTGCACGGAATGATGAGTCTGGATTTATTCCTGAGGTTGTTCCTACTTATCCATGCTGTGGACCTGCATCAACAGCCCGTCCACCATTTCTTCAGCGGGCATGGTCAATGCACTTTGCTGGAACGCCAGGACGCTCACCAGTGGCATATCGTTCATCATTTCCATGATGTCCATGCCGATGGCGCTTTCATTCCCATAGCGCTCATCACCGCCGCCGAACATTTTGCGGCTCTGGGACTCGATCTGCGCGTAAAAAGGACCGAACACCGTCTTCCCCCGTGGATCGTTCAACCACTCTCGGATGGTGGATTCTTTGTCCAATATGCAAGGCAGGCACAGGGTGGATTCGAGCGTCACCGTCAGGGCATGGCGGATATCCACTGCAGAGGCAGCGATCAAGATATCGAAATCCCCGTCCTCGGTAATCCACTGTTTGTATTCGGGATGATAGTAGGCAAAGGCGCGAAAATCGAGTTGGATCGAGGCGGGTTTGGTTTCACCGGGCTCGAGTTCCACCTTGGCAAAGCCTTTCAACTCTTTTTCAGGGCGCACCAACTCGGATTTCTGGTCATGGATGTAAACCTGCACAATTTCCTTGCCTGCGAGATTCCCTGTGTTAGTGACATCCACCGTTACCGTCACGCCGTCCACATCCTTGAAAGTTTTCGCCGATACCTTGACATTGCTGTACGAGAAGTTTGTGTAACTCAGCCCGAAGCCGAACGGGAACAAGACCGGAATCTCTCTGGCATCGTAATAGCGATAGCCGATGAATAATCCTTCGCCGTAGCGCACTTTGCCCGCGCCGCCCGGCCAATTAAGATGTGCAGGGGTATCGGAGAGTCTGAGCGGGAAGGTCTCGGCCAGTTTGCCTGATGGATTGACCCTGCCAAAGAGCACGTCGGCAATCGCCGCTCCGCCTGCCTGCCCCATCATCCAGCCTTCGAGCACGGCAGCCACGCCATCAATCCATGCACTCATCGCCACTGGCGCGCCATTGTTCAGCACGACAACGCTCTGAGGTTGAACCTTGGCCACGGCCTCGATCAGCGCAACCTGCTGAGCGGTCAGGTCGAGATCGGTGCGGTCGTAGCCCTCGGATTCTTTGAACGTCGGCAATGCGATGTAGAGTATAGCAACATCTGCTGACCGGGCAAGCGTCACCGCCTGGTCAATCATATCCTGGCGGAAGGAGTTATCGGTTGGATAGCCTTCGGCAAAGGTCAATTCGGCGTTCCCGGCTTGGGTCTGTAATTCCTTGAACGGAACAGCCACTTTGGTCGGGTTGATGTGTGAGCTGCCTCCGCCCTGGAAGTGCGCGTTCTCCGCTGCACTGCCGATCACGGCAATATGCTGTTGGCCTTTGAGCGGCAAGAGTCCGTTGTTTTTGAGGAGGACCATGCCTTCGGCGGCGATCTTGTGCGCCAGCGCGTGATGCGCCTCCACATCGAAAGTTCCGTTCTTGGGCGTCTCCTTGGCCTTGAATACGATGTTCAGAATGCGTAGGACGGACTCATCCAGAAGGGCTTCATCCACTTTTCCGGAGCGGATCGCTTCCACGACGGCTTGGACGCGTCGATCCTGCGGACCAGGCATTTCCAGGTCGAGTCCACCTTTAAGCGCTGCCACCCGGTCGCGCACCGCGCCCCAGTCCGAGACGACCAGGCCATCGAAGCCCCATTCATTCTTGAGAATGTCGGTTAGAAGGTAGTGGTGTTCCGAGGCGAAGGTACCATTCACCTTGTTATAGGAACACATCACGGTCCAGGGTTTGGCCTTCTTGACAGCTTTTTCAAAGGCGGGCAGGTAGAGCTCACGAAGGGTTCGCTCATCCACTTCGGCGCTGATGCTGAAGCGCTGAAATTCCTGGTTGTTAGCTGCATAATGCTTGAGCGAGGTGCCCACGCCTTTGGACTGAATCCCATTGATGATGCTGGCAGCCATTTCCCCGGCCAGGTAGGGATCCTCAGAAAAATATTCGAAGTTGCGGCCGCCGAGCGGGGAGCGTTTCATGTTCGCACCGGGGCCGAGCAAAACGTCTACGTTGAGGGCGATGCATTCCTCGGCCAGTGCCTGGCCCATTTCGTCAATCAGATCCACATCCCAGGTCGAAGCGAGGCAGGATGCGGTGGGAAAACAGGTAGCCGGCAGGCTTTCGATTGCCATGGAGTTGACGTCTGACACGCGGCGAACGCCATGCGGGCCATCGGAAACGATCAGTTCGGGAATGCCGAGGCGTTCCACAGGAGTCGTTGTCCATGGGCTGGCACCGGTGCAAAGAGCAGCTTTCTCTTCGAGGGTCATTTGAGAGATGAGGGATTGGATGTTTTTCATATTTTTTCTGTTTTGAAAGATTCCTTGCAGAGAACTTCTTATTCACGGTCCGCGGGTGGGGATAATAAAGACCATAGAGAAAAAAGACTTTGTGGATCTCTTCTCAAGAGGCTCTGTATTAACCACTCTTACAGGAGGTCAAATTTTGCTGGATCCAGACGCAAGAGCAATGCCTTACACAGTGGAGAGATCCCATTCCTCATAAATCTTGGGAACATCATTGATCAAGCGCTGGGTGTATGGTGCTTTGGGATGCAGGATCACATCATCAGCAGACCCACTTTCGACAAATTTTCCGTGCTCCATGATGAACACGTTATCGGAAACATAATAGGCTAATCCAATATCGTGGGTGATGAAAATGATCGTCATCCCGATCTCAGTACGCAGTTGCATCAACTCGTCCAGAATGGTCGCGCGTGAGCAGGCATCGATCATCGAGGTCGGTTCATCAGCCAACAGGATCTTCGGCTTCAGCAGGAAGATACGGGCGATCATCAAGCGCTGCATCTGTCCACCCGAAAGCTCAAAAGGATACTTGTTCGTCAATTCCTCATACTTCAGGTTGACAAAGCTGCACGCCTCTGCCATCATCTCCGCTTTTTTCTCACGCGGGAGCTTCCCGCCGCCGCGCATACGAATACAATCCAACAAAACCGTATCGATCTTGTTAAATATGTTATAGGATGAGAACGGATCCTGAAAGATCGCCTGAATATTCTTCCAGTATTCCTGTTTCTTACTTTGCGTACTGATATCGCGCTTTTGACCCTGGAAGTAAATATCGCCTTCCGTGGAACTGGTAAGTCCCAGCAGCATTTTTGCCAGCGTGGTTTTGCCGCTTCCCGATTCACCTACGATCGAGACGACTTCGCCCTGGTAAAGATTGAGATCCACGTGATCGACGGCTATGGTTTTGTTGCGGCCAAACCCAAATACTTTGGTCAGCCCTATCGTGCTCAGCCATAAATTTTTTTCATCTGGCATTTTTATATGCCTCCTTCTCATGAGCCGTCCTCAGTTCCTTTTCCGATAGGATGCAACGGTACGCGCGTCCGCCGCTCAATTCGCGAAGAGGAACAGAAGTTACCGAGCATTCTGGTTTGAAGAATTTGCAGCGTTCAGCAAACCGACAGCCAGCCGGTGGATTTTTTAGATTGGGCGGTACGCCGGGAATGGCTGTGAGTTTGACATCGCGGAGACCTTTTTCAGGCACAATGATCGAGCCCATGAGACCTTTGGAATATGGATGCAGCGGGTCAAACACAGCCTCCTGTGCGCTGGCCTTCTCTACGATCTGCCCGGCGTACATGACCATAATGTCGTCAGTCACGTTATAGAGAAGCGGAAGCTCATGCGTTATAAAGATCATCGAACTGATCAAACCAGTTTCCATTAATTGCCGCAGCATCTTGATGACCATCTTCTGTGATGTAACATCGAGAGCAGAAGACGGCTCATCGGCGATCAGGACTTTTGGTAGAAGTAACACAGATACCGCAATCACCGTGCGCTGTTTCATGCCGCCGGAAAGTTCAACGGGGTATTTCTGCAATACCTCCGCTGGAAGCCCCAGGGTCTCAAACAAGATTCTGGCACGCTCGTATATATCCTTCTTGGTGACGTAAAGATCATGTTCCTGGATAACATCCTCGATAAAGTGAATGATCTTCTGAGTAGGGTTCAGCGCGTTCATCGCGGATTGGGGGATATAGGCAATCTCCCTTCCCAATATCAACTTGCGAACTTCATCAGGGTCCATCCCGGAAATATTACGTCCTTCGATGATGATATCGCCGCTCGTATAATGGAGTGGAGGGAAGTAATACCCCATCAGGCTGAGCGCCAGGGTCGATTTTCCGCAGCCGGATTCACCTGCAATCCCCAGCGATTTCCCCTCCTCGACCTTGAGAGAGACATGATCGACAGCGTACACATCCTCCCGGAACCGGGTGATGTATTTTGTTGTCAGTTCTCTAACCTCTAGCATTACGTTGGCCATTTCGATCTCCTAGTCCCTCAATGCCGGGTTGAATACCTGGTCGAGCCCTGTATTCATCAAATTCATCGAGAATGTGATCAGAGCGATTGTGATGAGCACGGGGAGATATGCCCACCATTTTCCCAGGATCTGTGCCTGGTAGATCATTGCCCACCTCATCATCAAACCCAGGGTCGGCACTTCAGTCGTTCTGGGTCCCAACCCAAGGATCGATAACTGGGCCTCTGCCAGGATGCCTGAGGCAATCTGCAGGATCAGCGCCATAACCACATACGAAGCGATATATGGCAGAATATCGGTGAGGATGATGTGAACGATCGAGTGGCCCGATAGCTTCGATAGATTGACATGGTCACGATTCCGCAGTGACAGCACTTGCGACCGCACGGCCCTGGTAGTCCAGATCCAGGAGGTAAACCCGATCACCACTGCGACGGTAAAGGGACCACGTTTATCCTGCCCGATACTGAATGAGATCAGGATCAACAATACAAACCCCGGGATGACGGTAAAGAGATTGGTGATGAACATGATGACATCATCCACCATGCCGCCAACATAACCCGACAGCAATCCCAGTGTCAAACCGATCAAGGTCGCAATGAGACCGGCGACAAGACCGATCTCCAACGATACGCCGGTGGCCCTAACCAGCTCCGTCAACACATCCCGACCGAAGTTATCGGTTCCAAGCGGCAAGACGCGTACGTTTGGAACGTCGCTGATATTCACATAATCGGATTGTTTGACTGAACCTGTCTTCTCCAGGGCGCTCGTTTGTGGATTTTGTGCTGCAATGCTCATCCCCTCGGTTGACAAAAGTCCTTGGAGCGAGGTATTGAGCCTTTGATAATATCTTTGCTTGGCAAAGGTCATCCCAGGAACACTTTTCTTGGGGTCATAATTCTTTTCCCACAGAGCCATTAGTGTTGTCGTGTTCGTAATATCGATCTGGTTCACCGGAATTCCATCTGCCACAAGCCAATCCCTAATATCCTGGCGTTCTTGCTCACCTAACTTGCTGTCAATGCGCTTAGCAACGGCATCATTCAGCATAAGTGTATATGTAGTGGGGGAATTAATGCTGTCAAAAGTGCTCACATAGATCCCAGGGGGGAAGAAAGTACCCTGAGCAATGATCGCCAAGGGAGCATCTTTTATGATGAGCGGATACAAGAACACGATCAGAAGCAAAGTTGAAAAAATGGAAAAACCAACTACAAATTTGCCGGAACGAAAAACTTGTCGAAGTGTATGTTTCATAGCAGCATCCCTGCCTATTCTGACTGAGCCGCTCTAATACGCGGGTCAATAAGGCCATAAATGAGTTCGATGGCAAAGTTCGCGATCAATACCATTAATGTAATGATCATGGTGGATGCCGAGATCAGCGGATAATCCTGTCCCGTTACACTGTTTAAAAGAGTGGTACCAAGCCCTGGATAACTAAAGATGATCTCCGCTACCAGGGCACCGCCGACCATCGTGCCGACCGATAACGCCAGACCGGTCACCTGCGGAAGCATCGCATTCCGAAAGACATAGCCGACGATCTTTCGATCCTTGATGCCCATGAAGCGGCTGTATTTGACGTAATCCGCATTCAGTTCATAAATAGACATGGAGCGCATGCCGATCGCCTGACCGCCGATCGCGACCACAACGATCGACCAGAACGGTAACTGATAATGGACGATCACCGACCACATAAATGACCAGGTAAAGCTTGGAATCAAGTCGAATCCATAGCCGCCCGAGGTTGGGAACCATTTTAGATTGACCGCAAATATAACCAGTAAAAAGACGGCCATGCCAAAGGCTGGAAAGTTACTCACAAAAATACTAATAGGCATGATGACTTTATCAAAGCTCCCTTTGACATAAGCAGCTAATGCGCCGAGTGTGTTCCCGATCAGCCAGCCAACGATGATCGCCGGGAACTGTAGACAGATCGTCCACCAGATGGCAGATTTGAGAACGTCTGCCACCGTTCTGGGATATTGGCTGAAAGAGAAACCGAAATCGCCATGAAAAACATTTTTTACATAGATAAAAAACTGCTCAAGGATGGGTTTGTTGGTTCCAAACAGATCCGAGTATTGCTGATAGATCTTCTGGACACCGGTGGCATTGCTCATGCCCTGGGCGAGCCTTGATACGATGGCTGCCACAGGGTCCCCCGGCATCAGGCGCGGCAAGGTGAAATTCAGTATGAAGGCGAAAACGAAGGTAATTACGAACCAACCCAACTTGTTGAGGAAATACTTTCGGTATCCTTTCAAAGCACACCTCCGCGTAAATTCAATAATGATTATACCAACAGGGTGACAGTCACCTGGTCAGACCCAAGGCGGTCTGTGATTTCAGAGAGTGGCTGCGATGAACTCAAGCGACTGTCACCTGTGTATTACAACAACAGCCATGCCCCGATTTATGGAACATGGCTGTTGTTACTCGATTACGGTTTATTTAACAAGCGTCAGGTTATAGAGACCTGCGATACTCCAACCGTCAGTCAGGTCGAGCGGCGGGACGGGCGGATTGGTGCCATCACCCTCGTGGGGGAAGTTGGTCCAAACGCTCTCGTTCACCGTGTGGAACGACTGCGGGCGGTACATAAGCGTGAAGGACGGGATATCGGTCAGGTAGATCTTGACCAATTCGGTGTACATTTCCTTCAGTTTGGCGGGATCGGTCTCGGTGGGAATGGCCTTAATGATGTCATCGGCAGCAGGGTTCGAGTATTGACCCCAGTTGCCATTCCAGTTGCTGGTCATACCCACGAATTCAGAGCTCAGCAGGTGGCGGATACGACCCCAAGGCTGAGTCGGGCCAGCGCCGTCGCTCCACATCATGAAGATGTCATAGCCTTCGGGCAGTGGTGTGTCGGATTTGGTGACGACGGTCTGATAGACGGACCATTCAGGGTAGTTGGTCGTGATATCGATCCCGATCTCTTTTCCGGCGGCAGCCACCACTTCAATCGCGGCCTGCCAATCGGACCATCCATTGGGGCAGGTGGCTATATAGGTAAGCTTCTTGCCTTTGTATTCACGCCAGCCATCGCCGTTGGTGTCTTTGATCCCAGCATCATCAAGCAGTTTCTTGGCGCCTTCGATGTCGTTGCCAGCCCACTGCAGATCCTTGACGGCAGCCTGATCATAGAGTGTCTGCTCGCCAGCAGTCGGGTTCATGAGAGAGCGCGGAACCTGGTCGAAGGTAGCCGACTGGTTGGTCATCGCGTTGGCAATAATGGTGGGATAGTCAACTGCAATGGCAATTGCCTTGCGGACCGCAAGCTGATCCAAACCGTAGGATTTCAGGTTGTAGAAGGCGGTCGGGAGGCTGGCGCCAATGCCATAGGGAGCATCGGGCAGATAGGTGGAGATGGGCAGGTTATCCTTGAGCCACAAATCCTGAACATTCGAGTTGAACTGCTGGCTTACATCCACTTCACCGGCTTGCAAAGCGGTTGTACCGGCTGCATTATCCTTGAAGATCGTGTGCGCCAGATACTTCGGTGCCGGCAGTTTGCCCCACATGGAGGGATCCTTGCCCCAGTAGTTGTCATCACGAATGTAGACAACCTTCGTATCGTCTGCGAAGAATTTGTAATAGGGTCCTGAGTAAACGACATCTTCAGCGATATCGGCTTTAAATTTTGTCGCATCGCCACCGGTGCGTGCTTCCAGTGCCTGAGTCCAGGCTTTCTGGAGGACATAGTTGGTGCTCACATAAGCAGCAACGATCAAAGGATTGACCGCTTTGCCATCCGCACCCAGTTTGGCCTTGATCGCGACTGTCTGGGGATCAACTGCGGTAATGGTGTCGATGTAATCTTTATTGCCAGTGCCAGTATTGGTTTCGTACTTGACATGGCTCGCCCAGGTATAGGCAACATCATCGGCGGTTACCGGGGTGCCATCGCTCCACTTGGCAGCGGCTTTGAGCTTGAATGTTAGCGTGGTCATCCCCGCGTCCCAGGACCAGGGGCCATCCGCCAACAGGGGATACTGCTTGCCATCGAGCATATTGTACAGGTACGGGGTTTCGAACATAATGACGCGGGCGCTATCCTGCTGGCCGATAGCCAACGCATTGTTACAGGTGGAAACGTACGGATTCCAACAGGTAACCGGACCCCACTGTTGACCATTGAAGTACAAGGTCTCATTGCGGGGAAGAGTATTTGCGTCAGCGGGGGCTTCAGTTGCTGCGGGCGCCTCGGTAGCTACAGGGGCTTCCGTAAGTGCGGGAGCTTCGGTTGCTACTGGAGCTTGTGTTGCCGCTGGAGCAGCGCCACCGCATGCCGTGAGGACCATCGATGCGACGATCAACAGGGACAAAACGTACAAGAGTTTCTTCATGGTGAGATTTCTCCTCAAATTAGAATATCGGACACGACGAAATTCGAAACAAGTTTCAGCATATTTGTGAACGGACTCACCTCCTTTACTTTTGGTTTTTGTCTCAATATTGACATCCACATGAGCGGCGGTAAATGATCTCAGTGGGGAGGATGACAGTTTCAGTTGCGGGTTTGTTTTCAAGGATTGTGAACAATGTTTCCGCGGCGATTCTCCCTACCGTTTCTGTTGGGGCATGCACCGTCGTCAAAGGTGGGTTCAAAAAAGGAGCGAACCCAAGATCATCAAATCCAATCACGGCAACTTCCTCGGGCACCCTGAACCCATGTTGCCCCAATGCTTTGAGAACCCCGATGGCCGCATCGTCATCACCGGCGAATACAGCATCGAACGCGACCCGGCTGCCATTGCCAAGGAAATGATCCATGACCTGGTAAGCGATGTCGCGTTCGAATTCCCCGTTCAGCACAAGATTTTCATCGAAAGTAATCCCGTTGGCCCGCAGCGCATTCTGATAACCAAGCTCCCGCTTGATCGAATCCTCCTGGTGGACGGGCCCTCTTAAAAACAGAATCTGCCTTTTATTGTGGACGTTGATGAGGTGCTCCACCAGTTTTTGAGCGATCTCAGCATTTTCAACGGTTATGCTGGGGATGGAAAGGGAAGGGGGAGATCTACGATATACCAGTACCACGGGAAAGCGATTCTTCTTCAGGTTGGCCAGATCGTCATCAACCAAACCATCTGAAAAAACCAACATTCCATCCGTATTATGTGGACCAATCGGTGGTTGTGAATGCGCACGGCTGTTTGCATGATACGTAGCCACGATCAGGTTATATCCCATTTCACGGACAACAGCTTCGACGCCATTCAGAAGAGGTACGAAGAAATCGTTATGCAGGTTGTTGAGCAGGAGTCCCACCACCCGTGTCTTTCTGGATGCCAAGTGACGAGCCGCGGCGTGGGGGACATACTTTAGCCCGGTCATTACTTTGTCCAATCGAAGCGCTACCTCTGGGGAAACCGGTGCGTTCCGATTTATATAACGGCTCACGGTAGCAACGGAGACGCCTGCCTGCCGTGCTACATCACGAATCGTGACTGAAGATGAACGCCGGGTCATAGTTTTCGACTGTAACCGTTTACATTATTTCATATTGCGGTTATTGAATCTAGTTACGATTATCCTGAAATATTCAGTAATGAATAACGAGTATCTGATAGGTCGTGCTGGACGATCATCGAGCTAGTGATGGTCCAGTCGTTTCATGCCTGATGAGGTCTTATCATAAGAAGCAGAACGGAAGCTTTCGGGTGATGCCAGACATGGGCGCCAAAATCCAGCTTCAAGCTGCTATTGCACAGCCTCTTACTCTACAAATCCTGCCGCGCAAATGAGAGAACCGAACACAATCAGGATAGAACAAAGTTCGCCCTCCGAAAATCAGGAGTTCGGATGATTTTCATGTAATAATATGTAATGAATTGTGTAAACAAAAATCACTTTGGGGGATGATTTGCATGTCAAAGTTACCCAACAGCCGACAACATGAAAATGTTGGGTAACTTTTTCTTGTGGAACTGGCTGGAGTGATACACCGCCGCAGTCAATCAAGCTAGTTATAGGAGGAGAATTCGGTTATCACTCGGGATTATGACTCAAATCCAGCAAGCAAAACTAGATCAAGTTCAATTCCTTCGCATAGGTTATCGCCTGAACGCGGCTATTGACATTTAGTTTGTAATAGATGTTCCCAACGTGTGTTTTGACCGTGCTTTCGGAGATGGATAATTTTCTTGCCATTTCCCGGTTGGAATTTCCGGCGCTAATCAACAGAAGCACTTCCTGTTCGCGCGGGCTGATCGAGGCGGATGCGGAGAGAGCCTCCATTTCGGCCTGGGAAAGTTGCGAATCGCTTCCCGTGTAGTTGGATAAGCGCAGCACATCCTTGATGAAGGCTTGCGACTCACTGGTCAGACTTTCCGTTTGTACTGTCAGCGAAAGCAGGGGCGTGCAAAGGGCACCAGCCTCCAGAAATGGTCGAAAAAACTGCTCTGGCGCAGCCAGCCGAATTGCCTCTTTCATGACCTGAAGTGCCTGATTGACTTTATGTTGATCGAACAATGCCTTTGCCAGTAACACACGGGTACGCATCAGCGGTACCGATAGAATCCCAGTTGGATACTGAGAGATGATACTGTTGAATTGCTTCTCTGCAGTATCAAGCTGTCTTCTCGCGAGCGAAACCTCTGCGCGCGCCAGGAGGGCCAGCCCCAGTTCCTGTACGTCTGTTAATTCAGTCAGAATTTGTTCGGACGAGGACACGTCTCCGCGGCGGATATAAATATACGCTTCGTAGGCGAGCAGGTCCTGATCGGTCCACATTCCTGAGGGGCGTCGAAAGTGCATCTCGCGAATCGACTGGCTGTTGGCGAGAGCTTCACTGAAATTACACTTTGCAATTTGCATCTCGATGCGCTGGACGGCGATTTGCACGAGCATGTTGGTGCTGGTCGGGTTCGGATCCACTTCCAGGGCTTGAGCTAGATATTTCTCTGCCGGTCCCAGCTCGTTACGTTCCAGATACATCTGTCCCAGCGTAGCTAGCGCAATGCTGGCCGGTTCGGGTAGTTTTCCTCGTTGGGCAAGTGCCTGTTCCAAAACCTGGCGGGCCAACTTTTCACTACGTCGCAGTTGTCCGTTGACAAGAACCCGCCTTGCCAGTACCCCGCCTGCCATTAAAGTGACAAATAGATTACGCTGCATTTGTGCCCTGCGAAGCAGGTCAACAATTTGATGCTCCTGAGTGTCTCCATGTGGATACTTGAGCAGGTGCATGCCGTTTAGCAGTTCCCATTTTGCATCGTTTTCACCACCGTCCTGCGCTGGCGGAGTAAACTGATCGCCTTTTTCCCAGCCACGTCGAATCTGCTGCACTTCGACAAGGACATCATGCTCATCCTGGGTTTGTTGGGCAATGGGTTTGTTGGACAGATTGCTCTCAATATGGCCAATGAAGCCCTCCACTTTTTGTCTGGGCAAGGCAACCAAAGCCAGCCTCAAATACACAAACAGGAGTGTTTTGTGTTTTTGCACAACACTGGCCGGCAATTCCTGCAGCCAGCGCAGCAGGCGGGAATCCTCACCATATTGTTCCAATTCCCGCAGAGCCATTTCTTCCATCAATAAGGCAGCTTCCTCCCAGGCCTGGGTCGCCAGCAGATGATAAATGGCATCTGCGAGTGCGAATTGTTCACGATACCATTGGGCAGCGCGTTGATGAAGCTTGGAGATTTCGTTGGGGAAGCGCGCCTGCAACTGGTTGAGCAGCATTTCTGAGAAAAGATCATGATATCGATACCATCCCTGCTCCTCGAGCCGGACAATAAATAGATTTTCCTGCCACAGCCGCGAAAGCATTTCATCACCACCCGTTTGACCGGTGACCGCATCACAGAGACCTCCTGACAGGTGTTTCAGGATGGCAGTTTTCAGCAGGAAGGACTGCACCTCGGGGCTGGTGCGCTGTAAAACGGTTTCCATGAAATATTCGCGCATGTAAATGTGCGCGCCGCTGAACGTATCAACAAACTGGCGATGATTATCCTGCTTGTTCAAGGCCAAGGCGGTCAGTGTCAGCCCAGCTGCCCAGCCTTCCGTATGCCTGACCAGTTTTGCGAGATCATCATAAGCCAGCGGTGTTCCTTTCTGGTACTGCTGTAAATAATCGATGCCCTCTTCGAGTGTAAAACGCAAATCGTTGGCATCCAACTCGGTCAACCAACCTTTGGCTCGTAGATGGCCCAACGAGAGCGGAGGGTTGGTGTGCCCCAAAATAACCAGCTGCATATTGGGTGGTAAATGCTCCAGCCAGGCTTGGATTGAATCATAGATCTCAGTTCGGTTAATGCAATGGAAATCATCGAGCACCAGGCCCAGGAGGGGATATGACGCCTGGCGCTGAACAAGATCATTGGTCAGGCGTGAAGTGATGTCCGGAAGCTGTACGGGAGATGCTGCACTCAGGTAATTGAACAATTCCTTCCCAAACTCAGGATTGATCGTTTGTAATGCCATCGTGACCGACTGCCAGAACCGGATGACATGATTGTCACTTTCATCGAGGGAGAGCCAGGCCACAGGGTGACCACAGGTTTGTCTCCAGTCATTGAGCAGTGTGCTTTTGCCGAATCCGCTGGGGGCGTAAATCAGCGTCAGGGGAGTATTGATCTGCCGGGTGAGGCGGGGACGGGCAACCAATTGGCGGGGCAATACAGGGACATTGACCTTGGTCAGGGGTAACATTGACGTGTCAATCCGTGATTCTGCTGTGAAATTCTCATTGCCCGCAGACTGGTCTGAGCGTTGGTTGAGGAGCCTTTGACCGGTGAGGGAGATGCTTGCCTGTTCCAGTCGTTCGAGTGTCAGTTCATCAGTTTTCCCCAGATAAACTTTCATCAATTTTCCCGCCCGGCGGTACGCGTACCAATACGCTTTGTTGCGGCGCTTTTCGCATTGGGCTACAAAGCATCCTCTTTGACTTTTGAACGAAAATTTCCTGGCGGTGGAAAGCCATTCATACCACAACGGCGAGCCAACCGGAACGCAAGTTTCACCCGCAAGCAGGAAATTGTCTTTGACAATCGATTTGACAGAGCCGCGCACAGTATGTCTCCTGCGTAACAAAACACTTACCCAACGCCCTTTATTATAGGCTCTTGGGTAACTTTGGCAAGCAGATCATCCCCCAAAAGTGATTCTTGTTAAAACAATTTCATAAACCCTGTCTTATCGAAATGCTCCAAGCTGCGGATTTGCAGTCGGTGAAAGTCGTTCTGCCCTTATCCGCGCGCATTTGATCAGACTGTGATGTTGGATTACATTTCTGCGATCACACGCTTGAATCTCAACAGCAGGCGCCTGGTATGGAATGGAAAATTCGCCAGTTTCGGAGTAATGGAAAAGAAACAGGCTTTGAGACAAACTCAAAGCCTGTTTTGGTTTTGATAAGGCGAATAAAAACGCGCATGGTAATCCATTAATCCGCTACCTGGGAGATCGCGCAGTCTGGTGTAAGTGAAGTCGGTCGAGGAAATCTTTGCGAAGCTTTGTACCTGACGCGGTTACCCGAATGGCATGTAACGTTGCTGTTCAAGGATTCTACCATCAGCTTTCAACACCACCGATGTCGAGCCAATTTGGTCTGTGAGGAAGTAGAAGTATTTGAATACTCTGTTGTCTCTCATCGCGATGGTCACAAGTTCCGCTTGTAAATTTCGTGATGCTCGCTATACGGTTCTCTGCGTTGTATGTTTGGAGATACCGCACTCCATTTTCGATACGGCAGATCATATTGCCGTTTTCGTCAAACGTGTAGGTGTCTGTGAACGGCGTCGGGGATGCGGCACGAAGGAACGATGCCACCGCGTGAGGCGCGGTCGTCGAATAGGTGTAGCTGCTCGAATACCACCGCGCAGGGTTCGCCGTGGGAGAAGGTGTGGGAGTAGCCGGGATCGAAGACAAGTCTGAGTAGCTTCTTCCGTTTCCGTTGTTCCGTTGTTGTACAACCAGGTCCGTTCGAAGGAGGTCAGATTCTTCTCATAATATACTGCCTCGTCGATCAACCCATCAAAGAAGTGGGTCTCAGTCGTTTGTTGAGCGCCGATGCGGAATCCTGATGTTGAATCCACCGGCGAGCCTGCCGACACAGCTGACTCTTAACACAAAAAGGCACCGAAAAAGTGCCTTTTTTTATAGCGGGGGCAGGACTTGAACCTGCGACCTTCGGGTTATGAGCCCGACGAGCTGCCACTGCTCCACCCCGCATCGATTAGTTGAGCCCGCCGATAATACCATGCCTGTCAGGTGACGTCAAGCGCAGTATTGATTCCATTGAGCGAAAGAGCAAGCACGTAACTTGCGCGCGATGCAAATAAATAATTGGCTTCGGTACATTTGCATGCCGTATGTGGCAGCGGTCACGCACTCACTAACACATCTTTTTCCAAACACCTTTATAATAGCCCATCACGATAAACCAATCGCCAAAGGATGTGGACGTGACAAAACTATTCTTTGCCACAGATATTCATGGCTCGGATATTTGCTGGAGCAAGTTCCTCAATGCGGGAAAATTCTATGAGGCAGACGTATTAATTCTCGGCGGTGATATGACCGGCAAGGCGGTGGTGCCGTTTATCCATCAGGGGGGAGATCATTACAAAGTGACTTTGCTTGAGCAGGCACATGAAATTTCAACAGATGAAGAACTAAAAGAGATGATCAAGCGCGTTCGCAGTCGCGGGTATTATCCATATATCACCAATCCCGATGAACTGGCTTTTCTCGAGCAAAAACCTGAGTTGGTGGACACAATGTTTCGCGAACAGGTTCTGCGAGTCGTGCAGCAGTGGATGGAGCTGGCCGATAAGAAATTTGAAGGTACCGGCATGAAGGTATACTGCTGCCCGGGCAATGACGATATGAATGAAGTGGATGCGATCATTCGCTCAAGCCGAAGCGTGATCCTTGCCGAGGGGCAGGTGACTCCCCTGGATGCGCAGCATGAAATGATCGCCTCCGGGTGGTCCAACCGGACGCCGTGGGATACACACCGCGAAGAAGATGAGGATCAACTCAAGGTCCGGTATGAAGCAATGATCTCTCAACTCAAAGATCCGCGCAACGCAGTGTTTAATATCCATGTGCCGCCGTACAAATCCGGGCTCGACGAGGCTCCGGAACTGGACAAAAACCTTCGCCCGGTATTGGCCGGGCAGTCCCTCAAGCCGGTTGGTTCCACGGCGTTGCGAAAAGCAATCGAACAAAGTCAGCCGCTCCTCAGCCTGCACGGACATATCCACGAAGGACGCGGCTCCACGCGCATCGGCAAGACGCTTTGCATCAATCCCGGCTCGATGTATGAACAGGGGACGCTATTGGGCGCCATTGTTAAACTTGGCAGCAACAAAATAGAAAACTACGTGCTCACATCCGGATGAAATGCTCTTCCTGTGGAAGGTATTCTCTGTTCAACCTTTGCATTTTTCGATGAATCTACGGACGTGTCCATGCATCGACACGGAAACTTGATCGCGCATCCCGCACTGCGATTCTAATTCTTAGTACCCT
>JBGPNQ010000040.1:0-22629 GCA_041487615.1 Anaerolineae bacterium | reverse complement strand
GGTGCGTTTTTCACCAACATCGCCAGACCACGCCTTTTACATTGGCACGCCAGTCTCTGACAAAAACGGTAACATTCTCGGCGTATTGCGTGTCCGTTATCGCACGTCGATTCTGGAACAAATTCTCAAGAACAACAGTGGGATCGCTGGTGCAGGTTCTTACGGGATTTTATTGGATGAGTACAGCATTATTTTAGCTCACGGGACAAATCCCGAGTGGGAATTGCATACCTTAATCACGCCGGATCGGAACACCTATGATCTGTTGAAATCTGAAAACCGCGTAACAAACCTCTCGATCAACGAGCTTTCACTGAATATGCCCGGTTTTGCCAATGGATTGCAAAACCTGCCCCGCGATAATTCATATTTTTCAGGCACAGATGCGGCGTGGGGAAATCCTGTAGCCATTGGAGTTGCTAAGTCGACCAGGACGTTGTGGAAGGTTGCGTATGTGCAGCCTCAAGCGATTGCTTTTCAAGCAGTCGCTCAACAAAGACGAATTATTACGGTCACCGCGCTTCTGATTGGCATGCTTGTTGCGCTCGCAGGCTTTGCGGTTGCCGGTACGATTACACGGCCGATTTTGGGTCTTGTAACTATATCTGAACAAGTAGCGTCGGGAGATTTTTCCGCACGCGCGACAGTGGATACGCATGATGAAATTAATACACTGGCAATGGCATTCAACCGGATGACAGATCGTCTCAAGGACACTTTGGGCAGCCTGGAGCGGCGTGTGGCGGAACGCACCGATGACCTCGAGATCGCGCGTTTGCTCAGTGAGCGAAGGGCACAGGAACTCCAATCCATTAGTGAGATTTCCCGTATCATCTCGAGCGAACAAAAACTTGAAACGCTTCTTTCGTTAATTGCCCGCCTCGTGAGCGAAAAATTCAGTTTCTATCATGCAGGAATTTTCCTTGTGGAGGAAACTCGTCAGTTTGCTGTTCTTCAAGCTTCCAACAGTGAAGGTGGCCACAGGATGCTTGCACGCGGGCACCGTCTTCAGGTCGGACAGACGGGTATCGTAGGCAACGTCGCGCAGACCGGAGAACCCCGCATTGCCCTTGACGTTGGATCAGATGCCAGTTACTTTGATAACCCCGATCTCCCGGGAACACGTTCTGAAATGGCGCTGCCTCTCAACTTGCGCGGTGTGACAATTGGTGTACTGGATGTCCAGAGTATTCAGCCTAGTGCCTTTACAGAAAACGATGCCAAAACCCTGAGTATTCTGACAGACCAGATTGCGATTGCCATCGATAATGCGCGCCTATTTGGAAAGAATCAACAGGCTTTGACAGAGCTTCAATCACTTTACAACCAATACCTACGCCGGGAGTGGAACACCTTTAGCCGACATGAAGCAAGGATTGGATATGTCCAATCCCTTGAGGGAGGTCGATCCCTGGAGAATCCAGTCGATTCGGATGAGATTCGAAAAGCCCTGGAAGAAGGGGACGTTATTATCACGGATGGAAAGGAAGACGGGCCACTTCCATCGATTGTCGTACCTGTAAAACTTCGCGGACAAACCATTGGTGTGTTGAATATCAAAGCACCAACGCAAAATCGCCAATGGAACAGAGACGAGGTCATTCTCGTTCAGGCAATTTCAGACCGCCTCGCACTGGCGCTGGATAACGCCCGTCTTTTGTTTGAATCACAACGCCAGACCGCGAAAGAACAAAAAATTGGCGAGGTGACCGCCAAAATTGGTGCATCCATCAACATGCGCAACGTGCTGCAAACAGCTGTCGAGGAATTGGGCCGCGCCCTGCCCGGCTCGGAAGTGGTCATACAGTTCGAAAGCAATGGAAAGCATGAATAGCGGTCCCTGCCATGCTTCAAGGTAACGATATGAATGTAAACAATTATTTTTCCCCAACACGAATATTCTTCATCCTGGCAGCATCCATTTATGGAATTGAATTGCTCATCATGGTGGCATTTCTGGTCGCACCCCCATTACCACCCATATGGGAGACGATCGTCGATTCAACCTCGCTGACAATCCTTGCATCCCCCATTATTTATCGTTTTGCGATTAAGCCGCTGTACGGGTATATCAACAAGATACAACAGCTTTCGAACCAATATGAAGAACTCAATAAGATCCTCGAAGGCCGCGTGGAAGATCGCACGGAGGAATTGCAAAAAAGGAGCGAGGAATTGGCAGAACAAACGCGGGAACTTGGGAAAGCCAACTTGCAGCTTCAACGCCGCGCCGCACAATTCGAAACTTTGGCAGATGTGACGCAGGCGATCACTTCTGTTCGCGACTTGCAACAGTTATTGCCTTTTATTACAAGTGTGATTAGTGAAAGATTTGGCTTTTATCACGTGGGTGTATTTTTGGTGGATGAAGGAGAGGAATATGCAGTCTTGAGCGCCACCAACAGCGAGGGCGGAAAAAAGATGATGGAACGCAAACATCGACTGCGTGTGGGCAGGCAGGGAATCGTGGGAAATGTAACCGCGACTGGCGTACCGCGGATTGCAATGGACGTCGGCCAGGATGCCGTGTTTTTCGATAACCCCGAACTCCCTGAGACGCATTCTGAAATGGCGCTGCCTCTTAAGAATGGAAACCAAATCATTGGGGCTCTGGATGTTCAAAGTACAGATAGAGGTGCCTTTACCGAAGAGGATGTCCAGATGCTAAGCTTGCTTGCCAACCAGGTTAGCTTGGCTGTTGAAAATGCCCGCTCCTTCGATGAGACCCGCCGGGCATTGACTCAGGCTGAAGCAATGAGTCGCCAGTCCACGCGCGAAGCCTGGAGTAAACTATCCACACAAGACAGCCTGGCCGGATTTCGTTATACACTCACCGGCTCAGCGCCCCTCGACAAACCAATTGAATTAACGGAAAAAACGAAAGGCGTACATGTTAGCAAGCAAGAAGAATCAGCCCGCGTCGTCGTCCCGATTGAACTGCGCGGTGAGGTTATCGGAACACTTGTTGTGCAGTCTCCGTCCAGCGATGCGATGAACCCCGATCAGCTTGATCTGATCAAGGCGGTGGCAGAACGGGTCGCAATATCTGCGGAAAATGCACGCTTGTTCGATGAAACAACGAAACGAGCAGAACGAGAGAAAATGGTATCAGATATTACAGGCAAGATTAGAAGCATGAACGATCCGCAGTTAATGATCCAGACCGCTATGGAAGAATTACGCAGCGCGCTGGGAGCAAGCCGGGTGGAAGTAATTCCGCAATCTGTAAAGGGAGCTGAATAAATCAGCTATTGAGAGGTACTATGGGATTTGTAATTGCTATATCAAATGAAAAAGGCGGAGTCGCGAAGACCACATCCACATTATCATTGGGTGCGGCCCTTGCAGAGTTAAATCACAAGGTCCTTCTGGTCGATCTGGATCCCCAGGCCAATTTAAGTCTTGCCCTGGGATTGGAAACGGGGGAAGCGGAAATAACATCAGCCAACATCCTCATCGAAAATGCCGCGCTTCGAACAGCCATTCGAAAAACCGACGTTGACAATCTGGATCTTGTGCCATCCAACGCACGCATCGAGAATGTAGAGCAATTCCTGCCCATGCGCAGCCAATACCTCTCGACGCTTCACAACGCCTTTGAAGCGGGCTCTACCAACTATGACTATATTCTGCTTGATTGTCCTCCGGCGCTTGGAGCGATCACACTAAACGCACTCTCTGCTGCGGACCTCTTGATCATCCCGACACAGGCAGAATATTTTTCAGCCTATGCCTTGCGAAACATGATGGGCTCCATTCGTCGCGTCCGACAGGAAAGCAACCCGCGCCTCGCCTACCGAATTCTGGTCACGCTGTTGGACCGTCGCAATCGCACACACCGCAATATTTTTGAACAATTACAGAACACATTTGGTCAGGGTGTTTTCACAACGGTCATCGAGGTGGACACAAAGCTTCGCGAAAGCCCGATTGCGGGTGTTCCCATTACCCAGTACAAGCCTTCCAGCCGCGGCTCGCAACAGTATCGTGTCCTTGCCCAGGAGTTAATCGAATATGCCAAAGAAGAAGCCAATCGCCAAGCGGCTTAAGAACTTATTCCGAGACATAACCCCTGAACAGGCGTCTGCAAACCCGCAGCCTGCTCCTGTTAATCGCGCGTCCACAGATAAAGCGACAAAGTCTGGCGATACTATTCCCGTCCAGTCCGGCCGTTCGTTACAAATAGCAAGCGCCAGCCCGGTTCTTGATTCTTCAAAAATGTCCCTCGCATTCCAGGCGGGGCAAAACAACTGGGCAACCTTGCAAGTACTGGATGATGCCCAGGAACGTCGATGGAGTCAGGATGAGCAATTACTTGTTAAGCAGGTTGCGGATCAACTTTCGCTGGCACTCGAGAACGCACGTTTGTTCCAGGAAACTCAGTCACGCGCTGAGGAACTCGCCGTACTCAACGAAATGGGTAACGAGCTATCCACTCTTCTTGATTCCAACAATATTGCTGAGACAATTTACAGGCATACGTCGCGACTTATGGATACGAAGTTCTTTTTCGTAGCTTTGTATGACGAAAAGAATTCAGAGAAGTCATATCCCGTAGCTTTTGAAAATGGTGAGCGACTTCAATTAAAACCCACCAAAGTCACAGGCTCAGGCTTCACAGATCACATCATTCGCAACAAGAAGACAATCTACGCACCTGATGATGTGCTTGGGCATATGAAGAGGCTCGGCATCGAATTCATAGCCCTCAGCGAGGATGACACACCATCCAAATGCTGGCTGGGAGTTCCCATGCTGATCGGTGATCGCGTGCTGGGGGTCATTTCCGTCCAGAGCGTGGAACAAACATATCTCTACGATGAACACGACCGCGATATTCTCACAACAATCGCCAGTCAGGCTGCCATCTCCGTTGAAAATGCACGCCTGTTCAAAGAGGCTCAACGCCACGCGCAGGAAACTGCGGCCCTGGCCGAAGTGGGACGTGAAATCTCCGCAACCCTGGATTTGAAACAGGTGCTGGAACGGATCGCGACCTATGCGCGGGATCTGCTTCATGCAGAGACTTGTGCAGTTTACCTGCCGGATGAACACGGCAAGGTATGGAACGCGATCGCGGTGACCGGCATGGATGCTGAAGAGATCAAAGGTGATCCCATCCAGGCAGGCAGAGGCATCCTCGGCTCGATCATCGATCAGAAGACCGGTAAGATCGTGAATGATGCCTCCAATCAGGCAGGTGCGGTGACCATTGCCGGGACACAGGAAAAAAGCTTCGAACACTTAATGGGCGCCCCCATCATGGTGAAAGAGAATATCACCGGTCTGATGGGTGTGTGGCGTACCGGCGATGGTTTGGAATTTATTCCAACCGAATTGGAATTCCTCACCAACCTGACACGCCAGGCAGCGGTGGCAATTGAAAACGCCCGCCTTTACACACAGGAACAGTATAGGCGCCAGATTGCAGATACGCTTTCCGAGATGGCTCGAATCGCCGGATCATCACTGAACATCAGCGATGTTGTCTATCGACTGCTCGAACAACTCCCGCGGCTCATACCATTTAGGACGGCATCGATCCAGCTGATTCAACCGAACGGGCAACGCCGTCAAGTGGGAGGCATCAGCATCGATCGCGATCGCAAGCATGCACTTGAATCGCCAGCAGATCATTTCCTGGGAGCCGTTGAGGACGATCCCTTGATTTTCGAGATCGTGAAATCAAGAAATGTGCTCATTCTGGCGGATACAAACCACGATCCTCGTTGGGAGGTGCTTCCGGCAACAGCCCCCATTCGCTCATGGCTTGGGGCACCGCTCATTGCGGCTACCGAAGTGATTGGCATTTTGATCCTGGATGACAAGCTGCCGAATGCATTTAATGAGGACACGATCGAGCTCGTCCGCGCTTTTACTCCTCAAGCTGCAATCGCCATTCAGAATGCCAGACTCTTCGAAGAGATCAGTACAAGTCAGGGACAGCTCTCTGAAGCTCTGCGTATTGCTCGCATTGGATACTTCGAGATCGATATTCCCACGCAAACCATCAAATTGACCGATGAATTATTTGCGTTGCTTAATACCTCGGCAGATCTTGAGGGCGGTTATCAGTTCCCGTTGCAACAGACCGCGGAACGATTTATTGTTGAAGATGATGTTCGCCTGATGATGCAGGCCATCCAGGATGTGAGTACCTCGCCAAACATTCGAAACGACGTGACTTCCGAGGCACGTTTCAAAACGACTGACGGGAGAGTTCTCTGGATCAGCACTGTATTCCGGCTTGAACGAGATTCAAAGGGGCAACCTGTAAAGGTGGCCGGCTCCTCGCAGGATATCACCGACCGCAAAACGAACGAATTGACTCAGGCTGCGATTACTCACATTTCTGAAAGTGCTCTTACATCAACGACGATCGAAGAGCTTATTCAATCCGTGCATGAAGCAGTAACGAATCTGCTGCCCGCAAAGAACTTTTACCTGGCACTGTATGACGCAGCATCCAACCTGATCACATTCCCATACCATGTTGATGAAATGGATACGGACTGGGAACCGCGCAAACTTGGACGTGGATTGACAAGTTATGTCATCCGTACCGGCAAACCATTACGAACCACTCCCGAGATTTTTGCAGACCTCGAAGCCGCCGGGGAGGTGATCAACGATGGTGCGCGGAGTGTGGATTGGCTCGGCGTGCCTTTACGCTCCAAACAGGTTGTCACGGGCGTCATCGCGCTCCAAACGTACGTTCACGCCACTGCCAGGATTACTGAGAGACACACAACTATTCTTTCGGTAATCGCGCCCCAGGTTTCATCGGCCATCGAACGCTTCCTCGCTGAACGTGAAATCCAAAAGTTCAAACTCGGCATCGACCGCTCCGACAGCGCTGTTTTCATTACAGACCCCAACGGTGTAATCCAGTATGCCAACCCGGCCTTCGAAAAAGTGTACGGGTATACAACCGAAGAAGCAATCGGTAAGACTCCACGCATCATCAAGTCTGGGCTCATTCCTGATGAGCAATACAGCCATTTTTGGGGTACGTTACTCTCTGGTGGCACAATTTCAGGCGAGCTCACAAATCGCAGAAAGGACGGACGGCTCATCCCTATTGCCGGAACAAATAGCCCCATCCTCGACGAAAGCGGAAAGATCATCGGCTTCCTTGCGGTGCACCAGGATATTACCGAACGAAAATTAACCGAAGTGACTCTTAAGCGGCGCAATGACTATCTCGCCGCGTCCTCCGAAATTGGACGTCTCGTTACATCCACGCTTGATCTCAACACGATCTTCACACGGACTGTCAGCCTGATCAGCGAACGATTTGGCTTTTACTTTGCGGCCATCTATATCATCGAAGAGACCGGCTTCAAGGCACGCCTCGAGGAAGGCATTGGAAACGCAGGCGAAAAGATGAAGGCACTGCGCCACTCTGTCACCGTTGGCTCCTCTTCCATTGTCGGAAAAGTGGCTGAAACGGGAGAAGCGGTACTGGCCAACGACACGGATATTGAACCTCTATACCAACCCAATCCCTTATTGTTGGACACGCGCTCACAAGTGGCAATCCCATTACGTATCGGGACGCGTATTGTCGGTGTCATTGACATCCAATCCACGCAGCCCAATGCCTTCACCCAGGATGATATTTCAGTACTTCAGTCCCTGGCAGACCAGGTGGCAGTTGCGATTGACAATGCTCGTTCCTACGAGCTTTCGCAGCAGTTAATCAAGGACCTTCGCGAAGTTGACCAACTTAAGAGTCAATTCCTGGCGAACATGAGTCATGAACTGCGCACGCCGTTGAATTCCATCATCGGTTTCTCACGCGTGATCCTCAAGGGCATCGACGGTCCTGTCACGGACTTGCAGCAGCAGGACCTGACTGCCATCTACAATTCCGGGCAACATCTCCTGGGACTGATCAATGACATCCTTGACCTTGCCCGCATCGAAGCTGGAAAGATGGAGCTTAACTTCGAGGAAGTCCATCTCGCGGAGATGACAACCAGCGTTCTTTCCACGGCTAAGGGTCTCGTCAAGGAGAAACCGATTCAACTCATCCAGCGAATTCCTTCCGATATGCCCACGGTGCGTGGCGACACCATGCGCGTCCGTCAAGTGTTGTTGAACTTGATCTCCAACGCTTCCAAATTCACAGACGAAGGCTCCATCACTGTCGAAGCATCAGTACAGAAAGGGCCCACAGGACATATGGAAGCGTTGATCAACGTGGTAGACACGGGTCCCGGAATCTCTCTGGAAGATCAGGAAAAACTGTTCAAAGCGTTCTCCCAGGTGGACGGCTCTGCAACGCGCAAGAGTGGTGGTTCCGGCTTGGGACTCTCGATATGCGCGAATCTCGTTCAGCTGCACGGTGGCCGCATCAGTGTTCATAGTGAAGTAGGTAATGGTTCAACGTTCTGGTTTACTCTACCACTCTACAACCAGCCGCAGGAGGAAATCCCATCCGACAGGAAAATCATCCTGGCAATCGATGATGATCCTCAAGTGATCGGTCTGTATGAACGATATCTAAGTCCTCAGGGATACTTTGTGGTGCCTCTCACGGATCCGCAAAAGGCAAAGGAACGCATCCTGGAAATCAAACCCTTTGCAGTGACGCTCGACATCATGATGCCCAACAAGGATGGCTGGTCGGTCCTTACGGATCTCAAGTCTGATCCCGCGACGCGAGATTATCCTGTCATTATCTGCTCGATCATGGAACAAGCAGACAAGGGCTTCAACCTCGGTGCTGCGGATTATCTGGTAAAACCCATCCTGGAAGAGGATCTGGTCCACGCCCTGGACCGTGTAAACAGGAACGGCACCATTTGTGAAGTTTTGGTCATCGATGACGATGCCAACGACCTGCGCTTGATGAAAAAAATACTTAATCAAAATGGGCGTTACAAGCCAATACTTGCCGAGGGCGGACGCAGGGGCTGGGAAGCCCTTAACGCAAAACCACCCGATGCCATCATCCTGGACATTTTTATGCCGGACATGGATGGGTTCTCCATCCTGGAAAAACTGCGCGATGATCCCATCCTGCGGGAGATTCCAGTACTTGTCGTGAGCGGTGGTGGATTGACCAATGAACAGCAAAAACAATTGACCGATTTCGGGCAGCACCTTATTACCAAAGGCTCACTGAAAGAAGGTGAATTGATAGCAAGCATTGAAGAAGCTCTCAAGCGGATCAGCGCGTAACTTCAAGGTCTAAAAAATTAACAACGGAGGGATTTCTCCTATATGTCATTCGTAATCAGATGCCTGGATTGTGGACACGCCGCGCCTTTCATGCCCAGTTCCATGCATTGTCCAAACTGCAATAGCCAATGGCGTGCCGCGGAATATGACATGGACGAAGTGTCGAAGACGTTTCCCGCGCAGATCAAAGATCGTCCCTTTGATCTTTGGCGTTATCGCGAACTACTGCCCATTCGCAATCCCAATCCGACATTGCGTCTTGGTGAAGGTGGAACTCCGCTCATCCAGGCAGCCAACCTTGGCATGATGCTTGGCCTACCTCACCTATTCATTAAGGATGAACGCCAGGGACCCACATCGTCCTTCAAGGACAGGCAAGCCGCGGTAACGATTGCCGCGCTCAAGGAAGGTGGCGTTACCGAAATGGTCGCCGCATCCACCGGTAATGTTGCCATTTCTCTATCTGCATACGCAGCCCGGGCCGGTATCAAACTTTGGGCGTTCGTCACCAGCCTGGTCCCCGGCGTTAAGATGCGTGAAATCGCGCTGTATGGAAGTCAGGTGGTGAAGATCACGGGCTCCTATGATCAGGCCAAACTGGTTGCTGCCGAGTTCGCCCGTCAACGCGGTTTATATCAGGATATGGGTGCAAGAACTGTGACCGCCGTCGAAGCAATGAAGACCCTTGCCTTCGAGATTGCCGAACAACTGACCATGCAACAGGGTCCACCACCTGACTCCACTGCCGCGCATCCCAAATGGCGGACACCTGATTGGTATATCCAGGCTGTCAGCGGCGGGATGGGACCGCTTGGCGTCTACAAGGGCTTTACTGAATTAAAGGCGCTCGGTCTCATCGACCGGATTCCCGCGCTCGCACCCATCCAGGCGGAAGGCTGTGCTCCGATGGTCTTGAGTTGGAAGAAAGGACTCGAAAAAGCAGAACCCGTCCTCTCTCCTAAAACGCGTATCGAGACACTCGCAACCGGCGACCCCGGACGGACTTATGTCATGTTGCGTCAGCAGGTTGACGAAACAAAAGGTGTTTTTGAAAGCGTTAGCGACGAGGAAGCCTTCCGGGCCATGCATGTTCTGGCCAAGATGGAGGGCATCTCGGCCGAACCCGCATCCGGGGCAGCCTTTGCGGGATTATTCAAGCTGGTACGTGCTGGAATCATCAGGCCCACGGATACGGTTGTTGTCAACTGCACTGGGCACACCCTGCCGGCCGAGCAATTCCTCTTTGGCGACAACTGGACCCGGGATGTTGACCTTCAAGGCAAAGAGGAACAGTCCCCAACACCCCAGGAGGGATTGTTATCTGCCCTCAACAACGTAACACCCAACCGTTTCTCACGGGTACTTGTGGTGGATGACACACCCGAGGCGCGCCGCCTCATCCGACGCATTCTCCAATCACAAGGTGACTTCGAAATCTTCGAAGCCGAAAATGGACGGGAGGCCATCGATCTCGCCAACAAGGAGCTCCCTGACCTTATCATCCTGGACCTCATGATGCCCGAAGTGGATGGCTTCGCCGTACTGGATGATTTACGCGGCAAACCTGAAACAGCCAATATTCCTGTGATCGTTGCGACCGCGAAGGAGCTTACCGCAGAGGAAAAGGGACGCCTGCAAGGACAAATCCAATCGCTCATGATGAAGGGGGATTTCCTAAATGATGAATTTCTGGAGGAGGTTCGTTCCCTGATTCGATAATCATGTTGTAAAGAACGGAAACGATGCCGCAAATATGAAATCAGAGCGACGGGCATTGCGAGTGTCCGTCGTTTCAGTTTGAGAGGTACTCAGGTAGAATTCATCATGCAAAAAGTTCGAGCCACAGGAATCAACGCCGCCCTTGTTTCCTCGTTTTTTCTTGGTCTTGCTCCTGTTTTCGGCAAAGCCGCCATGGGAGGGGACAAGTTTTCGCCATATGCAGTCGTCGCGCTGCGCACAGGATTGGCTGCGCTGTTGTTGCTGGCCCTAATTGGCTTATTCAGGCGTCAATTTTTGTATATCTATCCCGCCGGCTTGATCGGGTGTGCGATGGCTGGAGCAGTCAATGGCATTGGTTCGGTCTTCTACTACATTGGATTAAGCAAACTCAATGCCAGCGTAGCCCAAATGCTATATGCACTTTATCCATTCTTTGTTGCATTCTGGCTTCAAATGGATAGACAAAAGCTATCGAAATTAACTGGACTAAGAATTCTAATTGCAAGCGCGTCCGCTTTCTTGCTCACAAGAGCCAATGCCGGCCACATGGATCTTTGGGGAGTATTGTTTATGCTGATCGCAGCGGCTCTGTATGCCCTTCATCTGCCCATCAATCAGCGTGTACTCTATGATATCCCCGCCCCAACAGTAACAGTCTACACACTAATAGCGATGAGCGTCATAGTCATCCCATCCTATTTCATATTTGATCGATCTTGGCCCGCAGGGAACGCTCCCTGGCTGCCAGTGCTCGGATTAACAGCAGTCACATTTTTCTCACGCCTGCTGCTTTTTCTGGGCGTAAAACACATCGGTGGAATGCAGACCGCACTCCTGGGACTGGGTGAATTACTTGTGGCAATTGTCTTTAGTCATCTTTTGCTGGGTGAAAATCTTACATCGCTTCAATGGCTCGGGACCATCGGTTTAGCCATGAGTCTTTTGCTGGTATGGTTTGAAAAGCCAGCAGACCAGCCTCTTCACACACAGGGGCTTCTTAGCTGGCTCCAGCCGCCCGATTTCCCGGCTGATTTTTATAAGCATTAGCATTTTGAGTAGTGGGTGAAGCCTAAAGGTTCATAGGGTTTTTTGCTCAAAAACATTACTTATCCCCTTCATAAACATAACCGGTGCCGCGCACGCTCACGATGCGGTCCGAAAGGGCAGGATAATCCTCAAGCTTGTGGCGCAGGCGGCTGACCAGCGGGCGCAATATTTCAGGTGCTTCACGTTGGGACGTATCATATCCCTGGACGAGCAGGACCAATTCGCGGTGTGAATAAACGCGTCCTGGATTCTCAATCAGCACACGCAACAGGCGCCCTTCAGCCGGCGTAAGATGAATTACCAGCTCTTTCTTGCGGACCTGACGACGCGAAAGATCAATATGTGTGCCATCCTTCAGGGAGAATTCCGCGATGCCTTCATCGACATCCACAACAGCCGGGCCGCCGCGCATTTTCAGGCGAGCCTCCCTTCTGGAAAGCCCCTTCTTTACGCTATTCACCACCTGAGTAGGCGGAACAGGCTTGAGCAAATAATCATGGATACGTAAGCGCAACGCCTGGATGGCGGATTCTGTGGTGCCAAACGCAGTCAACAGAATCACTTCGGTCTCCGGTGAAATCTGATTCACAACCTGCACCACTTCAAGCCCGTCCATGCCCGGCATGCGCAGGTCCACGATGATCAGCTCGACCGGGTGTGTGCGGACGTATTCCACAGCAGACTGTCCATTTGGGACGGAGTTAACAGTATATCCTTCAAGGCGCAGAATGTCGGTCAATGATTGACGTGCAACAGGTTCATCATCCACTACAAGAATATTCGACTTCATTGTTTATCTCCCATTGGCAGGAATAAGCGAAAACAGGCGCCGGGACCATTCCCGTTCACGAGATCGAGAGTACCACCATGTGCAGTGACAATATTGTAACTCACAGTCAGCCCCAATCCTGTACCTCCTTCTTTCGTGCTAAAAAATGGCTCAAAAATATTTTCACGTCTTTCTTCGGGGATGCCGGGACCGTTATCCTGAAAGATCATTTCCACACCGTTGTTTATCTGGCGCGCACTGATACTTAATTCGCCACCGCTGGACATGGCATCGAGTGAATTCAGGATCAAGTTAAAAAATATCTGTTGTATCTGGCTGCTCACCGCATAGATTATTGGAAGCGATTCTGGCAGGTTTGTTTTGACGGTAATGTTTCGCTGCCCCAGTTGTTGTGCCGTGAGACTCAGCACATGTCCAAGCAATTCGAGCAGGTCTACCTGTTCAACGCGCGCTGCGCCGGGTCGATAAAAATCGAGCATGCGCTGCATGGTTTTCATCAAGCGGTCGAGTTCCTTTTTGGCAAGTTCAAAATATTCCTTGCGCTTCTCGGGTGGCACATCCTCGTGTCCCGCGAGATGCAGACAGTTCTGCACCGATTGCAAGGGATTATTCACCTCGTGCGCGATGGATGCAGTGAGCCGTCCTGCGGCCGCCATCTTTTCCACTCGCAGTAATGCCTGCTGTGAATCTTCCACACGTTTTACGTAATTCCGCAGGTCTTCATACAGGCGGGCGTTTTCCATGGCAACAACAGCCTGCCGGGCCAGCACGAAGAACATTTCAAGGTCTGCTCCGCGGAACGGAGCGCCGCTGGCGTCACGGGCGGCGAACAGTACGCTGTGGAGATTGGAGCGCGCAACCGGAATCAGGATCGCGGAACCGAGCCCGAGTGTAGAAAGAAGCAGCTGCGCATCCGCCTCCCCCGGACCGGTAGCGTTGATCACGATCGGATTCCCATCTGCATCCACGTGACTCACGAGTTGCGCGGCAACGGTGGAGTCATCCACCTGAAGGACACGTCCACGTCGCGCGATGCTGGAAACAATGCCCTTCTCGACCTGATAATATGCGACATTCGAACAATGGAGGTGATCTCGGATTGCAGTGACAATCAGGTCTAGCAACTTATCCCGGTCGGTCTCGGAAAATAACGTTTCGGTGACATTGAAGAGCGGGCGCAAAGCCTGCATACGTGCAGTATCTCGTTTGCGTTGGTTATCTGTCAACGCCTGGCGGACAGAGGATAATAATTCATCGCTCTTTTCAAACGGTTTGAGCAGCAACCCATCGACACCCTGACGCAACGCACGGATGGCCGTCTCCACCGTACCGAAGCCCGTCATGACCAATACAGCAGTATCAGGCTGGACCATCTGCGTACGCGAAATCACATCGAAGCCGTCCACTTCAGGCATACGAATATCAACAACGAGCAAATCCACATGGCGTTGCTGAATGTGCTCAATCGCTGCACGCGGATCGGTGAGCGAGGTGACATCATACCCAGCTCGACTCAGAATGCGTTTGCATAAGGCGGCTATGCCAGGTTCATCGTCTACAACGAGGACTGATATAGTTTCCATAGTTCCTTATGGTATTACAACGGAAGCCAGACCGTGAATTTCGCGCCCATACCGGGCTGGCTTTCGACATCAATCTGACCGCCGTGATCAGTGACAATTCCGTATGTGACGGAGAGTCCCAGTCCTGTGCCACCCTGATTCCCCTTTGTAGTGTAAAAAGGTTCAAAGATACGCGCTTGTTCTGTCTGCGGAATCCCCACACCCGTATCCATGACGGACACCACGATCCAATCCCGTCCATTCCGGGAAACAGATTCCGTCAGGATTCTCATTTCACCGCCACCAGGCATGGCTTGCAAGGCATTATGCACAAGGTTGAGTAATACCTGTTTCATCTGGTTGGAGTCAACCTGTGCCCAGGGAAGATTCGTCTCGAGATCAAGTTTTAATTCGACACCGCTGGTATGGATAAGATGTTTGCTCAAGGCAACCACGTCTTCAACAACTTCATTCAGCGAGGCACGTGCACGTGTACTTTCGCTTTGACGTGCAAAGTCCAGCAATCTCCGCACCACATCGCGCGCCCGCAGCGCCTCGCGCAGCACCATCTCGATATCCTTGTGGGTTTCAGTGTCCTGCGGAATCTCTTCCAGGGCCAGTTCTGCGAATCCTGTCACGGACGTTAGCGGATTGTTCAATTCATGAGCAAGGCCAGCCGCCATTTCGCCCACCGCGGCAAGTTTCGCAGCCTGGATGAGGCGGTTCTCTGCTGAACGTTGTGCCTCCATGCGCGCACGTAGTTCCATTTGCGTGGACCGAAGCTGGCTGATAGTCTCCTGCAATCGTTGATACTGGTCTGCGCTGGAGATAACACTGGCTAGAATTCCTGCCAGTGACTCAAGTGCCAGAAAGTCATTGTGGGTAAATGCGTTGCGTGAACTGCTTTCCACATCGATGATGCCTAGAATCTTCGTCCCTTCACGGATGGCAACACACATCTCAGAACCTGCCTGCCAGCCCTTGATGGAACGATAGCGCTTGTCATCCAAAACATCATTCACGACGAGTCCTTCCCCGGTCTCAAAAACGTGACCTGTGATCCCGCCGCTGACCGGATATTCGAAGGATTTCATCGCACGCCTCACCACGTTTTGACTTGCGCCGCCGAATCCTCCAATGGTCAGGTCTCCGCGATCATCAGCGATAAAAACCGCGGCAAGTTCATAGGCAAAATACCGTGCCAACAAATCGGATGTGATCTCTGCGACCTCGTGCGTATCCGTGAGCCCGATCACCTGTTGGACAACTTCGTGGATTAGTCCCAGGTTGCGCGCACGTCCCTCTGCTTCTTCACGAACGCGCGTGTAATCGGCCAAACTCGCCAGATGACTGGCAATCACGACGATCAGGCTCTCATCGTACATATTAAACGCATTGTTTCTTTGACTCTCCACACACAGAATGCCAATGATCTGACCTCGAAAACGAAGAGGCACATATAAACCCGACAAAGCTTTTTCGTACAATGGAAGCTCGACTTCCGGAGAATTTTCGCCAAGGCGGACTTTTTGCGCATCCTTAAGCAGTGGAGCAATTCGATGATCATCTGCGCTTTGAACAGTGGAAACCATATTCCCCTCGCTGCTGCGAAATTCATTCAACAAGCGATTATCGGAGGAAAGCAAATACAGGAGGATTAGCTCCGTGCCAAATGCACGCGAGAGCAGCGCGAACATGCGCCGCGCAATCTGATCGAGATTACGCCCCGTGGAAACTGTCACTGCAAAATCGTTGAGCATTGCAAGGCGACGTAGATGTCCCGCCATTTCTGCAAAAGTGATGATCGTTTCTATGGACGGCGCGACTTGAGTTGCAAGATCGATCAACCGGTTCCATTCGTCTCCTTTGAATGAACTTGTCCGCCATAAGACCAATGCCCCGATCAAGCGTTGTCCAATCACCAGTGGGACACATGTCCAAACGCGCGTACTGGCTTTCAATCCCTTATGCGGCACGTCCGACCAAAGCGCATTCTCACTGTTAACAACAATGGGGGTAAGGTTGCGAGTCATGCGCCGTAACAGTACATTCCCCGCGATCGATAACTCAAGGTCCACGCAGGAAGGCGCGTTCCATTGGGCCCGTACTTCGAGCGAGTCCCCGCGTCGGACGGCGAGCCAGCCACCCTGTACAGAAACGAGCCGGACAAAGGACGTCAGGGCACGGTCAAGGGCTCGTGGCAGGTCGTATGGATTCTCCGAATCCAAATCGGGAACAAGAAGCGAAGCAGCAACAGAGGCGGATGCCGAAACGTCGGGAGTCACTTCTTCATTTCTGATGCCAGAAACGACCAGTCGCCACAAACGCTGTGATTCATTTGACAATTGGTCCGCGCCCGCCACCACAACCTGTGAAACCCCGGCGAGCGGAAACGCGTACAACCTGCTCACTTCCAATTTATTCTCTCCAGGCAGCGAGACCGAACGGCTTTGTCCCCCACTCAAGGCGCCGCACAGCCAGGAATCCACTTCCACCTTGCTCAAGAATTTCACCAATTGCGGCTGCAGCTTTTTTCCGAGGTGATAATGCGCAAGTACACGCCACTTGCCAGCCTCGCGTTCAACAAGTGCAGACCAGGCGGCATCGGTTAATTGGCTGGACTCCTTCAGTTGGTTGTCAATTGTGATTTGTCCGGGCATTGTGAGACAATTATACAGCAGAGAAAAAACTCTTTGCCCCACACCTGCCTGATTCGCTACGCCAATCACGGGCGCTGCCAGGGGAGAACTCCATCGTCTTTGTGGCAAAGCTTTCCGGCAATCAAAATGGTAAAATCATTTTATGACGGACTTAATCGTAATCGGCGGTGGACTGGCGGGTAGCGAAGCATCCTGGCAAGCCGCCCAGCGTGGAGTCAAAGTTCAACTCTACGAGATGCGCCCCACATTGCAGACAGGAGCGCACCAGACCCACGATCTGGCTGAGCTGGTCTGTTCGAATTCTCTCGGCTCGAACCTGCCTGACCGCGCCTCGGGCGTACTCAAGAACGAGATGCGGATTCTTGGCTCGGCGCTTTTGGATTGTGCCGAGCAGGCATCCCTGCCAGCCGGTGGGGCCCTGGCCGTTGACCGTAAACTCTTTGCACATCTTGTTACGGAGCGCATACAGAATCATCCCAATATTCAAATCGTTCGTGAGGAAGCCAAAGAAATTCCGAACACTCCCACCATTATCGCCAGCGGACCGCTCACTTCCCCTGCACTGTCACAATCCATCGCCGGATGGAGCTCTGAAGAACATCTCTTCTTTTTCGATGCAATCGCGCCCGTCATTCACGCCGAGTCCATCAACATGGATATCGCCTTTCGTGCCTCGCGCTACGGCACGGGCGAGCAGGATGAAGGCGATTACATCAACTGTCCATTCACGAAGGAGGAATATTACACCTTTGTAGATGCTCTCATGAAAGCCGAACGAATTGAACTGCGTTCATTCGAAGAAGCCATCAAAAGCGGTGTCAAAGCGGGTCACTTCTTTGAAGGGTGTCTGCCTGTGGAGATCATCGCGGACCGTGGCATCGACTCGCTGGCCTTCGGTCCGATGCGACCGGTCGGAATTCGAGACCCGCGTACGGGAAGGCGCCCGTATGCAGTTGTTCAACTTCGCCAGGATAATCTCGCCGCAAGCTTGTATAATATCGTCGGATTTCAAACCAATCTAAAATTCCCTGAACAACGACGAGTTCTGCGCCTCATCCCTGGTTTGGAAAACGCTGAGTTTATGCGCTACGGACAAATGCACCGAAACACGTTTATTGCTTCGCCAAAACTTTTGCGACCCACATTACAGCATCGCCAGCGCGATGATCTGTTCTTCGCAGGTCAGATCACGGGTGTGGAAGGCTACATGGGCAATGTCGCCACGGGTTTGCTGGCAGGCATCAACGCCGCGCGAGTATTTCATCACGAAGAGCCCATTGCGCTTCCACAAACAACGATGCTGGGCGCGTTGTGTCATTATGTCACACATGCCGATCTTAAAGACTTCCAGCCCATGAAGGCAAATTTCGGGATCCTTCCATCACTTGACATCGAGACCAAAATCGGAAAACGTGATCGTGGCAAAGCCTACGCTGAACGCGCATTGTCGGATTTGCAGCTGACTCTAAATCGAGTTGAAGTGTGACAAGAAAATCATTCAGACCCTATTTAATAATAATTGGACTCTTCCTGATTGTCGCACTGGGATGGTACGCGTACTCGATTCTTGCCCAGCCGAAGGCGGTTTCCGCTACGTTCGACGGCCAGCGCGCTTCTGCCGATGTGCAGACCCAGGTCGCGTTCGGACCTCGAGTGCCGGGCACGAACGGCCATGCTCAAGTCCAGGAATGGATCCGAAAGGATTTGGAATCTGCCGGTTGGTCCGTCGAAATTCAGAAGTCCGAAGCGTTAGGTCATCCGGTAGAGAATATTGTCGCCAAGCGAAATGACGAGCTTCCGCAAATTATCATTGGCGCCCATTATGATTCCCGAATGTTCGCAGATAACGACGCTGATCCTGCAAATCATTCCAAGCCTGTGCCGGCGGCCAATGATGGCGGGTCGGGTGTTGCAGTTCTGCTCGAGCTGGCACGGTCGGTGCCTGGGGATACTGTTCCCGTCTGGCTGGTTTTCTTCGACGCAGAAGACAACGGGCGCATCGCAGGTTGGGATTGGATTCTTGGCTCGCGTGAGTTCGTGAAGAATAATTCCTTGCAACCGAAAGCTGTCGTCGTCATAGATATGATCGGTGACGCAGACCTCAACATTTATAAGGAACGCAATTCCAATGTTCAAATCACAGATGAAATCTGGGGAGCAGCCAGGAGGCTCGGTTATGGAAGTAAATTCATCGATGAATACAAATATTCGATGATGGATGACCACACACCCTTTTTGCAGGCCGGAATCCCGGCGATTGATATCATTGATTTTGATTATCCCTACTGGCATACAGTTCAGGATACGCCGGACAAAGTATCTGCCGAAAGCCTGCAGGCTGTGGGTGAAACACTGCGCGCCTGGATAATTCAACAAACTGGGCAACCCTGATAAAATGACAGGGTAGGTCAGGCTTGCAGTATGACCCCCAAAAATGCCAAAGAAAACAACGTCCACCCCCATCCAAAAAGTACTTGCCAAAATCCGCCCTGCGTGGGTTGCGCGCTTCGGGCAGGAAATGGCACGCGGCATGGAGGTGCGGGCCGGTTTCGAAGAACAACTGGATCGTTTCTTCGACCTGTTGGAACAATCTGTAACGACCGGAGACCCGGCATGGATGGATTCAATCCTTCTCGACTGGGCAAAATCATCCACCGAGACGGATCTCGAAGAGGACCTATACCATGTCTCGTTCCTGATCAACCGTATGATCGCGCTGACCATCCAGGTGGCTCGCGAGTCGTTGACAAAACAGGAGGCGCTTGATCTTTTGGCGTCGGTCATCCCCATTTACACCTATTGCCTTGGAGTCGTGGCGCGTTATGAAATGGAAACACGGGTGGCCCATATTTCCAGCGAAATGGATAAGGTGCAAAAGCAAATAGAGCGCGTCGATAAGAGCAAATCAGCCTTCATTTCGGTGGCTGCTCATGAACTTAAGACACCCATTACGTTGATCGAAGGCTATGCGTCCATGATGGAAGATTTGCTCCGGGCCGGCAAGGGCGTGAGCCTCGACAGCCTGCTTGCCGGCATGACCACCGGCATCAACCGTCTGCGCGCCATTGTGGACGACATGATCGATGTTTCCATGATCGACAACAATTTGCTGGAGCTCAATTTCCAGCCGATGCAGATCGGGCAGATGCTTGACGCGCTCCGCATCGAATTGGAAGAGATCACTAGATCGCGCAGACTCACATTGGAGATCCATGAATTTGAAGGAAGCAAGCAATGGATTTATGTTGACCATATGCGCATCATGCAGGCAATTGCAAATGTCATCAAGAACGCAATAAAATTTACGCCCGACGGTGGCACGATTACTATTGAAGGCAGAACCTTGCAGGGATTTATCGAAGTCACCATTGCTGACACAGGCATAGGAATTTCACATGACAATCAGACCATGATTTTTGAAAAGTTCGGCCAGCTTGGGCGCGTGGACCTGCATTCCAGTGGAAAGACCAAATTTAAAGGTGGAGGTCCTGGCTTGGGCTTGCCAATTACGCGCGGCATTCTGGAGGCGCACGGTGGCTCGATTTGGGTGGAATCCTCGGGCTATGATGAGAAAAATTGTCCCGGTTCGGTTTTTCATATCCTGATCCCGGCCCGCTCAGAATCACCCGATGCCGAAATGAACAAGTTATTTAGTGCTCTGGATTCTCCTACGAAAAAGAAAGATGACTAAGAAAACTCCCCAACCAACCATTGCTCCACGCGAGCGCGCGTTCCTTGTGGGCGTCGACCTCTTCCAACAAAAATCATTCCTGCCGTTGGAAGATTCGCTGACCGAACTGGCGCTATTGTCTGACACATCCGGTCTGGATGTCGTCGGTGAGCTCACCCAAAAACTGGATCGCCCTCACGTCAAAACGTACATCGGTCCCGGCAAAGTGGATGAACTAAAACTGCTCGTGGAAGAAACAGTGTCCCAGGCTGTTATCTTCGACGATGAACTTTCTCCGCGCCACCAGCGAGAATTGCAGGAGGCGCTTGGAAAAAATGTGAAGGTCCTGGATCGCACGGCGCTAATTCTCGATATCTTCGCCCAACATGCACATACCAGTGAAGGCATGTTACAGGTGGAACTTGCGCAATATGAATATTATCTACCCCGCCTGACAGGTCAGTGGACACACCTTGAGCGACAGGCAGGTGGAGGCGGTGGTCGCGCAGGGTCGACAGGCGGCGTAGGTTTGCGCGGTCCCGGCGAAACACAACTGGAAGTGGATAAGCGTGCCATCCGTAAGCGCATCGCGCATCTCAAACGCGAGCTGGAAAAAGTGGAGGCACATCGCCAGCGGTACCGCGCACAACGCAAGCGCTCGCGTGTTCCGACCGTCGCATTGGTTGGATACACCAATGCGGGCAAATCGACCCTCCTAAATCGGCTGGCTAAATCGGAAGTGTATGTTGCCAATCAATTATTCGCCACGCTGGATCCCACCACCCGCCGCGTCGAATTGCCGGGCGGATATCAGGCGCTCTGCACAGATACGGTTGGTTTTATTCAGAAATTACCGACCACACTGGTCGAAGCGTTTCACGCGACGCTCGAGGAAATCGCCGAAGCGGATCTACTTTTGCATGTGGTGGATATTTCACATTCAAACGCACTAAATCAGTATCAGTCCGTGCAGGATACGCTCGATCAACTTGGAGCACACCACATCCCGGTTGTAACCGCATTGAACAAAGTGGATCAATTGCGCGATCCTGAAGCGGCGAAGCAGGCGGTGAGTTACTTCTCATCGAAGGCAGTGACCATTTCCGCCTTGAAGGGAATGGGAATCCCCGACTTGCTCAGAGTCATCCAGCAGGAGTTGTATGAAACGTACGCGCCCATCCTGGTACGGCTTCCTTATCAACAAGGCGCGCTTATTTCACTGTTCCATGAAGCGGGACAGGTCGAACGTATCGAACATGGGCGCGGAGGCGTGCTTATGCAGGGACGCATTCCCGGACGATTGGTCGCACAATTTAATGAATGGCAGGTCTCGCCAAATCACGAGGAACCTGAAAAAGAGGAAGAACTATGAACGGGCTGTCTAGAATCGTTGACATGGCATCTGACTATTTTGCACATCGCAAAGGCTTACTGCCGCTGATCGGCATGGCGCTGGTTGCAATCAATTTCTTCCTGCCATTTATCTTTGGGCTCAACTGGCTGACAGCGAGTAATCTGTTCTTGCATTTGGGTGTGCTGATCGCCATCTTTGGCATGATGCTGGCATCGGCGTTGTGACAAACCAGCCACGGAGACACGGGGACACAGAGTTTTCTATCTCTATGGCTCTTTGGCTAATTGACATGCAAGTCGTCTGACCAGCTGGCCTGATGGACTTCCCCTGATTCTCCCAGTAACATTGGCAATACGGATTTCAGTTCTTGCGGATTGCTTGAAGTGTAGAACCTGACTCGGCTTTGCTCATCGGATCCATTCTTCATCGCGTGCGCTTCCATCACACGCCGGACCTGTTTTGCCACGGCGGGAGCGGGGTCGATCACCCGAACCTTATCTCCCACAATCTGTTGAATGAGCGGGATCACAAATGGATAGTGAGTACATCCCAACACGACCGTATCAATATTTTCCTCGAGCATGGGCAGGAGAGCAGCATTCAATATTCTATGTGTCTCTTCGCTGTTTAGATTTCCC